>CATGXW010000011.1 GCA_949542085.1 uncultured Alphaproteobacteria bacterium | reverse complement strand
GTTATGTATGATAATGACGATTTAACCGGAGGAATCGCGCTGACAATCCGTGTTCATTCCGAAGACGTGGCTTTTGGTTTGGGGGATTACGGATTGGCGCAAGGCGGACAATTGCATAAAATCAATCCTTTGAAAGATATTAAAGAACCGGAAGATCCCTATGAACGTCTGTTATTGAGTATCAAACGCGGTGACCATATTCTGGTGTCCGGTGCAACGGCAACCGGTAAAACCACATTCTTAAACAATCTGTTGAAGATTTTGGACATCAATAAACGAATTTTAACGATTGAAGATACCAGAGAATTAATTGTGCCGCACCCTAATCGTGTTCACGTTGTTCTTTCTCGTACGGAGCAAACCAATGCTTTGACCTATGGTAAGGTCATTGACTTGGTGGTGCGTTTTACGCCGGATGCGATTATCGGCGGAGAGATTTCAACGGGTAATGCCGGAGCCATCTGGGAGTTGATGGGGTCCGGACACGATAACTGTCTGGCAACCATTCACGCGGAAAGCTCAGAAGCCGCTTATCAGGCGTTTACCGACCGTATTTTGCATACATATCCGACAATTGACCGAAAGAAAACAATTGAAGAAATGCACCAGAAATTGCGTGTTGTGCAAATTAATCGTGACGGAAACCTCCGTGCCGTTACCGAAGTAACTTAAAAAAATCCCCCGAAAACGCGGGGGATTTTTTTTATAATGGCGGAATGTTAAGCTGAACAATATCACCGGGGCGGATTTTGGTATTGGAATAGCGCATATTTCCTGTTTCAATAACAAAACGTTGCCGTCCGGTTAATTGCGCCGCCAAATCATAGAAATCTCTGGCGTTAAGTTCCTGCCGTTGCGGATTCATCAAATACAGAACACAGCCTTGTGTCCGTTCGGCAACCCCGCAACGAGCCCGTCCTCTGGGAACTTCAGGATTGACAACAACGCCTTGCAATCCGTTGCGAACAACTTTTTGTTCCGTAAACACAAACTTTGAAACAAGAAAGCCGACAAAGAAAATAACACAGCCGATCAGGATAAAAAAGGTGGAAGAGCGGCTCCGTCATCGTAAATCTCATCGCCATCCTCTTCATCAATAAATTCAGGCGCCTGATTATAGGTGCTTGGCGTGTTTTTTACTGTCGGAAGATTTTCATTTCCGTCCAGAAGCTTATCAATATTAAAAACATCTTCGGAAAAAGCCGCGGATGGTTCTTTCGCAACCGATTGTTGTTTGAATGGGTTACCTGTTTGTTGCGGAACGTCCGTGCGTTCCTGAAAAGTTTCTTGCACCGGTGCGGCATTGGATTGTATTTGAGGTGTGGCCGCCTGAGCCGGCTGGCTGACCGCAGGGCTTTGAGGTGCGATTCGATTGATTGGGCGTTTAACTTTTTTCAGCATAGGCCGATTAGGTTGTTTCGCCAAATTATTCGTGTTTTGCGTATCCATGTCATAGCCTCTCGGGTTACATGTTTTTCTCTAAATGTTTAGATGTCTTCAGAGTTCGAATAATTCTTGGAACCATAAAGACAATTGTTTCTGACTTTGGCTTATCGACACCAAAAATAGCGTTGGGAATACCGATAATCAGGAAGTTTTCTCCGAGTTTGCTGCGAATATCAAATTGGGTTATTTCACCATCCTTGGCTTCCAACGTAATTTTTGTAAAGATTTTATTATTCTGCTCAAAAGAGGTTTTTGCCAAAATTGATAAATCGGTTTCCATCGAGGAGGTGTTTGCGCATTTACCGATATCAAAACGGGAGAACCACAGGTTCGGAACAACAAACTTTCCTTCGGCAACGGCTTCAATTTTTGCTTGGCTGCCGACAAAGGCGTTTAACGTGCCGATGTTGATGTCGTCGGAAGTTGTCAAAATACGACCTAACACCCCGTTTTTTGCACTCTTAACCGTTCCGTAATCAAACATGTTTATCATATTTTGCCATGCGATATCCTGATTATTATACGGATAAATCGTAAAGACCTTAACGTCGAAAGCGACCAAGACCGGATTTTCCTCAAAATAATTTATAAGATTGAGAACTTGGTTTTTCAACTCGTAATCTGCGTCAAAAGTGATAGTGTAATCATCAAAATCGGCGGTGAAATCCGTAATTCCCGCGCCTCGTAAAACATCGAGGATAGCTAACAAAATCGGACGAGATTGCGGCACGTATAGGCTGAAATTGGCTTTTCGGCTGATACGCAGCGTTTTGTTTGCCGCATTATAGGTATAATAAACTTCCGCCGCTTCGGTAATCATATCGACAACTTCAGAAAATTCACCGCGTAAGTTTTCAGCCGAAATACTGGCGTACGGGGCGTCTTTGGCAACCAGCTTTATTCCGGCTTCCTTGGTGAGTTTACGCAAAGCTTTTTCCGCCGGCATTGTTTCAAAAGAAAAACCTGTTACCTCAAAACGGGGCAAGACATCGTTCGTTCCGTTTCTCACCATATTAAAAGCCATAACATTGTATGGGATGGTGGAAATCATTTGTTGCGTGTTCCAGTTGACAAAACAACGCAAAGGCGTTTCCAAATCAAGCTCTCTGGCTCCTTTTGGGGTGCGGATAATCGGATATTCCGGTCGTTTTATTTCTGCCGAATAAACGGGTTTTGACGGCTGAGCCATAACGGCTTCGGGATCTTCCTGTTGCCAAGAACATCCCATGATGACTAAAAATGAAAGACAGGTAATTAATTTTACCGATTGTATCAAATATTTCATCGTTCTATTGAGCCCCGTTGTTAAAAGGAGATTGTTGCACCTGAGCTTCAGGAGATGGGTTTTGCGGTTTGGGTTGCGGGCTTTGTTGTTGTGGCGCTTGCTGCTGAGGGCGTGGTGCTGCCTGAGCTTGTTGCGCCTGCTGTGCCGGTTGCGGTTGTTGTGGCTGTTGTTGCGGAGCCGGACGTTGTGGTTGCGGAGCAGCTGTTTGTGTCTGCTGATTTTGCAAAAGTTTTCCGACAACCTCATCCATTGACATACCGGCACCCACGGTAGGATCTTTTGACTTGTCGATTGTTCCGAGAGCCTCTTTCATTTTTTCAAGCTCGTCTTTATCTTGTTTTATCATTTCCGGAGAAGCGTTGTTTTTAAGCTCTTGTTTAAATTCATTCAACGTTTTTCTTAAATTGTTGAGACCGCCGGCAATTTTCTTTTCAACATAAGGATACAATTCAGGATGATTTATAATATGATCACCTGTTTCGCAAATCTCATCCAGCACGTCAAGAATATAACCATAATGTTCATATTCCTCAACGGCAATATTGCCTTTGCGAACACAACGGGCGGCCACCCGAGAAATTGTTCGGTCAAAATAATCTTTCAACAAAACGTAGTTGTCAACATACCACAATCCTTCTTTTGAAGGGTCGTCTCTGCCGTCTTTAAATCTCTCATTGGCTTCCATGTCAAGCTCCTTGTTTCCTACTCTTTTTTAATTTAGATGAGAGAGCAGGCTTTGTAAATTGTTATTTTAATGTTTTAAATTATTATTTTGATACGGATCGTCTTGCGTTTCTGCATTTTTTGAATCTTTAATCGCAATTTTGCGGTTTCCGATATCAATAACATCTCCCGGTACAAATTTGCGACTACGTTGAGCCCGCTCTTGCGAAAGAGAATCTTCTTGATAAATCGGAGAGGTTTGTGCAATGGGAGCGAAAGCATCATTTTCAGCACCTTGGTTTTCGTCTTCATAAACCCATTCCCACTCGGAACCGTCATCGGCTTCATCCACATATTCCCACTCCCAATCTTGTTGATCTTCGGAAACATTCATTTCTTCCGTCTGTGTGGGTTCTGACAACGATATAAATTCATCGTCGCCATTCCACGAGGATGCTGTTGCAGGCTGGATGTTCTCGACAATATTTTCTGAGCTGTTAAAACCCCAGTCAAAAGCCGCGTCTGTTTCCTCAGTAATTTTCTCCTGAGGCAAAACGGTTTCAAATGTCTGAGCGGGTTCTTCTGTTTTTATTTGAAAAACATCGCTTTTTCCTGCAAAAGGATTGATTTCTGCAGGTTCGGTTTCGGGCAAAATATCCGGTTCAAGCGAGATAAAATCCTCTTCAGGTTTATTTTCGGGAAGAGAGATGTCAAGAGGTTCAGTCTCTACGGCGGCAAAATCATCAAAGGGCGGTAAAACATTTTCTTCCGGCGCGATTGTTTCCTGAAGAATGTTGTCCTGTTCCACGGTCTTATTTTTCTTTTTTTTCTTCTTCTTTTTTTTCTTTGGCGCTTCTGTCTCCGGAAGCGGAACTGTTTCAATTTCCGCTTTTATCTCTTCGTCAGTAAAAATGTCGTTTGTCGGAGTATCAATGAGCGGTTCTGCAATAGCATCCTGCAACGGCAATGGTTCCTCTTCCGTATATACGGGAAGGGGATCTGCCGTTGGCATTGTCGCCTCGTTGTTTTCAACTTCCGTTTGCGGCGAAAGTATTGGTTGCGGAACGTAGTTAACGGGTTCTGCGAAGCGGACTTCCGTTTTGGGAAGTTTTTCCAAAGCCATTAATAAAGCTTCTGTTGAGGCTTCCTGACTTTCTTTAAGTGCGATTTTAAGAATATTGCCAAGCTCTTTTGTTTGAGCGGAGAGGGTTTCTTGATAAATGCGCGATTGAGCCGTAACGATTTGTTCGATGGCTTTTTCTAAGGATGAAGAGGGGGACGGCGCGGCCTGCAGGTTTCCGAGCCTTTCCGCGATGAGTGCCAGTTGTCCGGAATAGTCTGCGGAGTTAATTTGAATGTTATTCGCATTCTGATTTGTGGCTGTCGAAGCGGATTGCTGATTTTGCTGAAAGTTGTTTTGTTGCAGAAGCTGTGCCAATTCTTTATGCGAATTGCCCAAGGCTTCAACAAGTGCTTTAGTGTCATTTTGTTGAGATGAACTGATGTTTTGAATGGTTTGTTGAAACTGTTTTTGGGATGTTTCAAAAAAAGTCAATAAATCCTGTTTGTTGTTTTTGTTGTTGCTTTCCAGCGTCGAAATCATCTGTGCCAGTTGTTTCTGGTTGTCCGCCAAAGATTTAAAGGCTTCAATATAGCTGCTGTCTGCCGTTTTTTCTTCTTTTTTTTGCATGGCGGCAGCAAGTTGGTGTTGTGAGGCCAGCAGCATTTTCGTCATGTTTTGATTTTCATTTTTGCGATCGGTTGTTTCGCTGCGCAAAAGATTTATGAGTTCTTTTTGCCCTTGTTCCACGGTGGAAATCAGCGGAGAAATATCCATTTGTACTTGTGCGGATGTTTGCGGCGGCATAGCGAACGAGGCTGAGAGCGCTTGTGCCAGTTCTTTGGCAAAATCTTTTCCGATTTCCAGTTTGGATGAAACGGGAACTTGCTGAATAACGCTGGGAATGGGGGCGGATTGAGCTTGCGGCGCTTGTGGTGTCGGCGTATCTGCGAGTGCCGCTGCTAAAATTTGCGGGCTGTCATCGGTGTGTTCTGCTACCGCGTCGATCTGATTAGGTGAGATGCCTTCTTTCTCTTCAAGCTCCTCAATATAATCCTGAATAACGATGCCGCCGGGAATAGTGCCTAAAACAGCTCTGATTTCCGGTTTTAGTTCCAGCAGCATTTTATTAAAGGCGATTCTTTTATCTTCACTGAAGATGTGCAGCTGCCGATAAATATTTAAAAAACGTTGCGCAACGATAACCGGGTCTTCTTCTCCCTGTCGTTGTTTTTTTAATTTGCGCAAAGCGTCTGCTTGTAAAACATCTGGCAAAGCAAAATCCTCATAACATGTACGGCTGCACTTTTTCCATTATAATTCTAACGCTTTGATGTAAATTTCAGGTTAACAAAATAAAAAAACCATCTTCAAAAAGATGGTTTTTTAGAGTAAAGGTTGTTTTACAGGCTAATGCTGACTACCTTATGAATTTTTTGCAAGTCATCATCTTGCAAATTAATTTTCTCATCAGGATTCCATCTGATACCGTAGAGTTTTCCGTTATCATCTTCTCGAATACTGATGATTTTAACTTCTTTTTCTGAAACATAAAACAAAGCGACATCGCCAACGCTGACAACTTCCTGTGGATCAACATACAAAATGGAGCGTGTTGGCAAAAGAGTTCCCAAGCGTCTGGTACACAGATTAACGGCATAGGCGTCTTTCTTGTTATACAGCTGAATCGGACGCTGAACTTTTTTAATTTCATCATCAAAATCAATGTCTACATTTCCGTCTTTGCCGGCTGTGCCGTAAACTGAGATTTTCATTGTTTCTGCTGCAGGTGCGTTGAAAGAGGCAATGGCTCCGCGCGGATTGGAAAGCAGCTTGTATTTAGCGTCATTGCGCTGAATAATTTCCTCCAGCATGCCTTTTTGATCCAAGCTTTTAATTTCATCCCGAAGCTCTTCTGCTGATATTCCCAACGCTTTAGCGATATTTTTAAATTCTTTGTCTGAAACTTCGCGCTGTCCCATTTCAATGCGATGATAAACGGACAGGGTCATGTCTGCGCTTTCGGCAACTTCAATGAGAGTCAGATTTTTTTCATTACGGATTTGACGCAATCCGGCGCCTAAAGTTTTTAAACCTGTTTTTTCGTTAATTTTGTTGCGGCGTTCCTGTTCTCTTCTCCATGCTTGAACAATTTCCTGCTGAGATTTTTTTTCATTAACGAACAATTCTTGTAACGGGCAGTCTAAAAATTCCGCGACCCTGACCAATTGCTCTTGGTCAACGCGCCGATATCCTTTTTCGATTTTTGAAATAGCCGACAGGCTGACGTTCAAATGATCTGCGAGTTCTTGCATAGAGCGCCCGCGTAGGCGACGATACATTCTGATTTGGTTCGGGAAAATAATTTCTTCCATAGTGTACTACCTCATAAAATTATACCAGCAACACCCATATATTAGGCTTTGCGCAAAATTAATCAAGAAAATAGTACAAAAAAAGACGATTTGTGTACAAATTACAATCTTAATGGCGAAAGTTGACAAAATACGGTTAGTGGGACGTGAACTCCGTCATATTAGCGTCTCTCCACCAATGCTTTTGTTCTTTCATATACGTTTTAGCATCTTTAATCTCGTTGGGATCAAACAAGCTTTCGTTGTAATCAATTTGATTAAAGCGCCGTTGTCTTTGGTATTTTTCATAGTAACTTGACAGAGCGTATGCGTCTTTAACGGATGATTGATCCACATTAATGCCGGTAACGTTGCCGTTGGCATCCCTTTGTGTTGAACCGTTAAACGTTCTTTTTCTGTTAATAACACCATCTGTAGTGAGCGTCTTTCCTTTGCCGTTGGCATCTAAGACGGTAAAGTCCATTTTCATGCGACCGTTGCCGGTAGTGTATTTCATTTCATGAATTGTTCCGTCCCGCATAACTTCACGATAACCGATAATCTCACCGCTTTGCGGATCACGCAAAAGACTGTGTGATGAAGTCTTTGTCTTTTTCAGACTGGACATTCCCGGTAAGCGACCGCTGGCAAGAGTTTTCAGAGCAGCAACTTTCATGTTGTCGTTGCTACCGCTCATGACCTCATTAAACATATCCATGTCTAGTTTGTTTTTACGATTGAACAATCGTCTGGATTTACTGCTGTTATAGCGAATTTTTTCTTTACCGACCTGTTGCATTGTTCCGTTTGTTTGATCTTTCTTATATTGGGAACGAACGCTGAAGTGTTCGTTCTTTTCTTTAACACGAAGAGTTCCGTTTTTAGAAAGCATCTCCTTGCGATAAGAAATGCGGCCATCGGCTCCCACCGTCGCACTCTGGGTGACTTGCTGTTTCCTCCACGGAGCCAGCCAACTACGCTTCTGTTCGGTATAAGAATATGTCGTTGAACCATCTTGATTCTTTGTAACTGCGCCGGCAGTTTGAGCATTTTGCGCTCTGGCTTGGGTTTTTTTAGCTTGATAGTTAAGCCATGCTCGTCGACCGGCATGAACCGGCGCCGCGGCAACACGTTTTGTGCCTTTCCATAACTCTTTTCCAGTCGCTTGAGCAATTGGCGCACCGACTTTTGTCGCTACTCCCTTGGCTGTGGAAACCCCCATGGTGCCGATGTCGGAACCAATAGATGTATTGGCGATGCTTCCGGAAAACTCTCCGGCAAATTCTCGGGCCTCTTTAACCATCGTCCATGTCAAAACCAAAACAAACACAACTTTAAGAAATGCAACCGAAAACCACGGGAGTTGATAGAGTATTTCTTTTAAGTCTCCATCATCTTTTAAGAAAATAAGGTCATCCAGTGTTGTTTTGATATCTGTGGAATTGTTGTTAATCTCTGTTATCAATACTTGTGCAAATGCTTCTGTTAGCATCAAAACAATCAAAGACATAAACAGAAAAGCAAACATGGCGTTAAGAAACGTTTCCCAAACTTGTTTTGTATATTTCCGTGTCATTTTGAATGCATAGGCGCCAACAGCGGCAGGAAGCAGCGCACCGGCGATGGCAAGTTCAATGACACAATCTAACATCAAAAAGGGGACCCCGACGATTAAAAGAACACTGCCAATCCATAAGCCAATTCCCGTAAATAAATAATTGAAATGAGGAATAAAACCTCCAAAAGCCTCTTTCCAAGACAAACAAATCGCAGCGGATCCAAGAGCTTTAACTTTTGACGCTCTATCATCAATCAAAGTCATTGTGCAAAGAATGCTGTTTCCCATAGAAACGGGAAGCGCTCCTCCTTCCTGAGAAGAAAGAAGGTTGTTTTCGGTTTTGCAGGAAATAGCATTTTGTTTTTTTGTGTGGTTTTGTTCTTGCTCCACAACTTTTTTCAGAGCATCCTCCGGACGTAGTGTTTCCGAGGCAATATTCATTCCTGTGTTGAATACTGGTTCTAAAAATTGATTCATAAAGGACATGACATTGTTATTTAGTAATATACAAACAATAGCAACAATAAAACCCTGAGTAAGAACTGATTGAATAAAGTCTTTAATATCTCTTGTTTCCGGAGAAGAAACGAAAGCAAGAGCCTGTACAGCCAGCCAAATGGCAAACGCAATAATAACGACTTTAAAAACGGATCCGGAAAAAGTAGTGATGGATTTATAGGTTACGGTACTTGACGCGTTAAAAAATGTCTTGAAAAGGTTACAAAAAGGACAGTTTTGAGATTCTGCATAATAGCAATAAGGAAGACAGTCAGGATTTTCATCACAAGGATCATAGCTGTAGTGTGACATAAGAGCATATTCTTGTGCGGCGAAGCCAGCCGTTTTCTCTCGAATTCCATCAATTTCTTCGTCAGATGCTCCAACAAGTTTAGCCTCATATTCTTCTTGAGCACCATTGTCATAAATGCTTGCAACATTTGCCAAGCGTTGCCCGTTAGGGCCGCTGACGGCTAATGTTTGCCGAACGGCATCAGTCTTTTCTGGGGCTGTAGGAAGAGATCTGTTTTTTATTCTTTCTCCTTTGGCTTTGTTTATAAGAACCGTTCTGCCGCCGATTGTTATTGTTTCCTTTTCTTCTTCTTTTTCAGCCTGCCTGGCCTTATCTATTTTTTTTTGGCCTTCTTCAACATGTTTGCGCCCATTTTCATACAATTGTGCTTGAGGGCTGAGTTTCAAATCAGGTAAACTTTTATCTTGAGCAAATGCATGGGAAACAAAAGCGCAAAATGCAACAAACATACTAAAAAGTATGATATGTTTTCTTTTTAATAAAAAATGAAAAAGTGTTTTCATCTTTATGCTCCTTTGTCTCCTACTGGAAAATGCCTTTAGCTTTATTCCAGCCCTTTTTAATTCCGTTACCCACATTTTTAGCCGTTCTGACAGGATGTGCAACAGCTTTAACAGCACCGACAGCCGCTCGTCCGCCTTGATGCAATGCAATATCTCTAGCCATGCCGACAGGTTTCATCGCAAGATCTTTTGCTGCTTTTGTTACCGCAGTTAAGTTATGATGCATTGGTTGTTGATTGCCAAAAAAGTTATCTGGGAAGAAATTGTTAACCAACTTTTGAACCGTTGCACCGACTAATTTGAATGTATAAATAATAGCAAACATCAATAGTACGAAATTAATACTGAACAAGTCCATATGAGTCATTACATATTGAACGTTTGCATCTCCTTTCTCACCGCTTCCTGTGGAGGCCGCGTCTATCGCTTCATAAATTTTTTCCAACCCCATGGCATTTTCACCGCCGGATAAAACAGAGCTAATCAATTTTATACCATAAGATGCCGTCATGGCTAAGAACGCAAATGTCGCTGCTGATTTGGCAATAATACTAATACAGGCTGAGAATTTTTTCTTAGTCATTTCAAAAGGCCATAATCCGACAACAATAGGCAATGCAATCACCGCAAATCCAATTTTGAAACAAACATCAAGAAGATAATAAGCGACAGCCATCGTTAACAAGAATCCGGCTCCCCAAATAATTGCTCCCTCAATCCATAAAAACCAGTTGGTTATATATCCCAAGTTAATGGTGATACCCGCAATTTCTGTTTCAAGATGCCAAGCTCCGCCTTTGTCCAGAGTTGCATAACAGGTTAAAGCGTTGCCTAAGACCATGTTTTCAGCCAATGTGCTGGTAATAACCTTTGTTGCCCCGAGAATACTTTTGATTACAGATTCCGACATAATGGCCTTCGCGGCAGCTGTTGCTTTATATTCAAACTCCGGAATTGTAACGGTAGGAGCCCCTATACTTCCACCGTCGGAAGATATAGATGAATAATTGCCGCTGTAATTTATAAAACTCATATTTATACCGGCACCCATTTCAGCCAGTCGATTCAATTTTAATTCTTTTTTCAGGTTAGGATTTTCCTTTAATTTCTTACGCCACCAGTCGCTCACGCTAAAAACCTTACCTCGAGGATTATGGTACCAGGTGCAGAAATTTTTTCCTTCCGGAGTATCTCCGTTAAAGCTAATAAATGTTGGTTTGCTTGGGTCAGTAATTGTA
>CATGXW010000010.1 GCA_949542085.1 uncultured Alphaproteobacteria bacterium | reverse complement strand
TTTTGTTATACGTATCATAAATTATATGATATCAATACCGTTTGTTTGCGCTTTTTTACCGTGTATGGTCCGCGCCAGCGGCCGGATTTGGCTATTCATAAATTCACACGCCTGATTGATGAAGGAAAACCGATACCGATGTTCGGTGACGGGCTGACAATGCGTGATTATACGTATATTGATGATATAGTCAGCGGTATTATGGCTGCGATTGCGTATGATAAAACACCATATGAAATCATTAATCTGGGTGGCGGAGAGCCGGTGACATTGCAGCGTATGATTGCAGAAATTGAAGGTGCTTTGGGTAAGAAGGCAATCATCAATCGTCAACCAATGCAACAGGGCGATGTCGTAAAGACTGTTGCCGGAATAGAAAAGGCGCAGCGCTTGCTGGGGTATGCCCCGAAGACGGATTTTACTTCCGGTATTGCCAAGTTTGTTGCGTGGTATTTGGAACATAAAGAACAAACGGCGAAGGTGGCGTGATGTTTAGCAGGCGTTTGTTTATCGGTGTGGCAAGAGATTTTTGGTATTCTTTTATTTATCGAAAGAAATTTAAGGAATATCTGGAGAAAATTGAGGCAACGCCACCGCAGAAGGTTATTTATACAACAATTTCCAATAATTATGACTGTTTGAATTTGCACGTTTATCTTAATCCGGATTATCGTTATGTTTGTTTTACGGATAATCGGAGGTATCTTCGCCGTAAAATGGTCGGGCCTTGGGAAATCAGACCACTTCCGTTTGCTAAACTTGATGTTGGTCGTAACAGTCGATATCCGAAGTTGCATCCGCATGAGCTTTTTCCCGAGTATGACGAAAGTATTTATGTTGATGCTAATATTGTTTTTAAGAGTAATCTTCTATTTGAGGCGGCAGAAGCTTTGTCTTTGCAGAAAGATGTTTTTTTAGCAATTCCTCCACATCGGCGTCGAAATTGTATTTATGATGAATTGGCCGAGTGTTTGATATACAAGAAAGATCGGGAAGAGGTTTTATTGCGGCACAAGGCATTTTTAGAACAGGAAAATTATCCTCGTCATTGGGGATTGACGGAAAATAACGTTATTTATAGAAAACACCACCATCCCATGTGTGTTAAGATTATGTCTGAATGGTGGCGGATGCTCGAGCATTATTCGCGTCGAGATCAATTGAGTTTGTTTTATGTTTTGTGGAAGAACAACCAACAGATGACCTATCTGTTGGATAAGGCTATTAAAGCCGATAAACTGAATTTCAGATTATATCATCATAATAAATAGGAGGCAAGATGAGCGACATAGACGTTTCATTTGTAATGACGGTGTATAATAAAGAAAGATATTTACCGTCGGTGTTAAAAGCTCTGTTGAACCAGACAGGTGTCAAGAATCCCGAATTTATTTTCTGTGATGATGTTTCTTCTGATCGCTCAGTTGAGATTATAGAGGAAATGACGCAAGGTGTGCCCAATGTTCAGATTTTTAAGAATACTAAAAATCAGGGGATTAGCGTCAGGATTAATCAGGGGATTGCCGCCGCAAGAGGAAAATATATCAGAATGTTGGACAGTGATGATATTTTTCCGCTTGATTCGACTGAAAAAATGCTTTCTTTGGCTGAGCAATTTAAGGCGGATATGGTCTATGGCACTTTTGTTAAAACCGGAAAAGAGCCGGAAGAACTGACGGAAGCTTATTTGCCGAAAGGGGTTTCGTATAAGTTTTACGCTGATACGATGCGGGCGATTTTTGAAGCCCGTTTTACTCGTATGGGGCAATTGATTAAAGCTGATGTTTTGAAAAAAGCCGAAGGGGCTGACGAGCGGGTATTTATTCAGGATGAGACGATTCCGTTGCGTTGCGCCGCATTGGCTCACGGTATTGTTAAAATGCAAGCGGATGTTGTTTTAGTCCCAAAAGAAAACGGCAATTTGTCAGGACAGAAGGTTCAGCTTGATCATGATCGCTATTTGGCATACTACTATTTTATCAAAGATCATCCGGAGCTGGATAAGGATATCTTGGGCAAGTTAAACATGCGTGCCGTTTCGGCTTATTGGAAATATGTGCGTAAGATTAATAAAATTCCTTACTTGACGAAAACTTTCTGGTATTATGCAGGGGCAAAAGTTTTTTCTGTTCAGCCTAATTTGAAATTGTTGGAACAGTGGGCAAAAGAGTTTTTGCGGGTTTCCGGCGTGTTACGGATTAAAAAATAAGAGAGACAGAGGATAATATGAAAATCGGAATTATCGGAACGGGATATGTCGGTTTGCCAACAGGTGTCGGATTGGCCGAGTTGGGAAACGATGTGGTTTGTATTGATCGTGATGGAGAAAAAATCGCTGCTTTGCAAAGCGGAAAATTGACGTTGTTTGAAGATGGTTTGGAAGAACTTTTCAAAAAAAACGTGGCGGAAGGACGTTTGCGTTTTACCCGTTCAATGTGCGAGGGTGTTGAAAATGCCGATTTGGTGATGATTGCTGTTGGAACGCCGCCGCATCCGGTGACAAAAGAAGCTGATATGAAATATATTCACGCTGCGGCTGCTGAATTGGCGCCATGCTTGTCCGGTTATACGGTTATTGCAACAAAATCAACTGTTCCGGTAGGGACGGGGGACGATATTGAGGGGTTGATTCGCAAGACAAATCCGCAAGCTGATTTTGATGTCGTTTCTTTGCCGGAATTTTTGCGTGAAGGATTTGCTATTCATGATTTCTTTCATCCGGACAGAATTGTTGTCGGCGCCAATACGGAAAAAGCGGCTAATGTGTTGCGAGAATTGTATAAACCCTTTGACGGTAAAACGCAGATGTTGTTTGTCAAACGTCGTTCAAGCGAGACAATCAAATATGCTTCCAATGCTTTTTTGGCGATTAAGATTCATTATATCAACGAAATGGCTGATTTTTGTGAAAAGGCCGGTGCCGATGTTTATGAAGTTGCCAAAGGAATGGGGCTGGATACCAGAATCGGGCATCGTTTTTTGAATCCGGGGCCGGGGTATGGCGGTTCTTGTTTTCCCAAAGATACGAATGCAATGGCTTATATGGGACGGCAAAATGGTGTCAATTTGTCTTTAATCCGAGCGGCAATTGATGGTAACGACGCGCGCAAGCAGGCGATGGCTGACAGAATTTGGGATGCGGTCGGGGATGATGCCGGTGCTAAAATAGCCGTGCTGGGACTGGCTTTTAAGGATGGGACCGATGACTGCCGCGAATCTCCAGCGATGCAGATTGTTGGCAGCTTGTTGCAAAAACAGGCTAAAATTATGGCGTATGATCCCAAGGCAATGGATAATGCCCGTAAGATTTTGGGGGATAAGATTGCTTATGCCCGCGACGAGTATGAGGCGGCAAACGGTGCGGATGTTTTGGTGATTTTGACAGAGTGGCAAGAGTTCAAAAATCTTGATTTGGCAAAAATCAGGGTATTGATGAATACGCCAAAGGTTATTGATCTGCGGAATTTATTGGATCCGGAGGTTGTTAAGGCTCAAGGATTTGAATATAGCCGAATCGGAAGAACATTTTAGTTTATTTGAGCGAAGAACTCAGAGCCTGATTGAAAACAAAGCCGTTTGATGTGCTGTCATAAGTGTAAAAAGCATCAGCGGCTTTTTTGTATTCGTTAACAAGTTGGTTTATCATTTTATTGCGTTGTATTATCATTTGCGGCGGGGTGTGGCGGAGTGTTTGTTTTTCACGTTTTTCAGCGCGTTTAAGTGCATTTTCCAAGTCGCAACGAATGTAGTAAATTTCAGTGTTATAACCTAAAGTATATAAATTTTTTAACAAATCGAGATGGGCGGGGGTAGAACCTCCATGGTCAAAAAATATGTTTTTATGCTCTTGTACGGCGCGGCGTAAAAGCTCATAACCGATGATGCGGGCAGGAATTTCCCATTTTTGAAAGGAGGCGACGGGGCCCAGTTTCAAAATGTCTGTTTGATACTCGGGGAGGTTTTCCATAATGGCGTCAAAGCTGACCAACACGTGTTGTGTCCAATTGTGCGTGTTGTAAAAGGTTGATTTTCCGGCGCTGGGAATCCCAAACATATGATAAATTGTCGGGTGGGAAGTTGGTTTAGCTTTTTTTAGGAACATAGAGATAACGTTTTCGTATTGAGGTCGTTTAATCTCTTGATAATCCTGAGGGGCTAGGGTTGAAATTTGGGGAATTAGTGTTTGGATAAGCATTGTCGGTCGAGTGAAAAGTTATTGTTTGATTGCAGAAGTAACATAAATTGAATAAAAAGTCCATAACCACGTAAAAAAATATAAAAAATAACTTGTTTAATTTTTTTTTTGTGATATGAATATGCCTGCTGATGAACGGAATGTAGTTCAGCCTGGTAGAACGCTTCGTTCGGGACGAAGAGGTCGCTGGTTCGAGTCCAGTCATTCCGACCATAAGAAAACACCTCACTATGAGGTGTTTTTTTTATGAATAAAATAGTTCTCGAAGCAGTGCTGCGCTATCTTGCCTACCAGCGAGGGTGGTTGGTGAAGGCGATGAAAGCGGGGGTAATTCATGGAAAGCGGAGAGTGGTTTGGTTGTTTCGATTATAAAAAAAACACCCTGTTACGGGTGTTTAGATAGTTGTTCATGCTGTTTAGCTGTTAATAAGACCCAAAGTGCATAGAGTGAAATGGCTCCCCAGAAGATTGTTCTTACCCAGAGGTGATTTTCTGTACAGTGACCCAAAGTAAAACCAACAAGCCAGGTTTGAAAGGTGCAGCTTGTGTATATTTTTTTGGGTGCTGTTTGAGAAATTAAGAGCTGACAGGCAATCATGAAGAGCGCTGTTATTATGGCAATATTCCACGTCATCGGTTTTATGAGGGAAAAAAAATAACAGGCTCCCAAAAGCATCAAAGGTGCAATAAGAATAAAAAATAGTTTTTTCATATACGCTATTTTGAGGATTTAATAATATATGTATAATTCAAATTTGTGTCACTATAGATGAAATAATTTTCGGAATCAATTGTTTTTTTGTTATAAGGTACTTATGGCTAAATACATAGAAAAAGAATTTTTCTGTTTTATATTAGCTAAATTTTATTGATAATCTTTTTTGGCAGGGGAATGAGCCCTAATAAAAGGGTGTAAGTTTTGTTGGCTTTCTTTTTTATTTTAACTAGAGGTATTCCTAAAAATTTTTTCCAATGTTTTTCCGTGATTTTAAAGTAATTCGCTTCTTTTGTTCCGTTCCAATTACCGCTTCCTAAATCATGTTGATTGTAAAAAATTGTTTCTTCATCTTGCTGTGATGAATCTTGGTACCAAGGAAGATGTCTGGCTTCATATGGGAATCCAACGCGAATGTTTTCTTCGTTTTTGATTTTGTTCTTTAAAGGTCTATATAAAGCAAAAGTTGTATCAATTGCGGCTTTGTATATAGGTGGGGTTGTTCCTTTTATTGGTTTTGTATAGAATCCTTTTTCCCATTTTATGACAGTGTTTTTTAAGCTATATGAATCTGGTAAATCATCTGTTTTTAATGAAAAACCTACTTTTCGTGCTGTTTTGTATTGCTGCAAAATATTGTGGAATATTTCTATAAAATTATCTGGGCATTCTTCTGTTGGTAAAATGTCTGGATCGGTTAATACAAAATATTCGTGTTCAATAATTTTTTTAAATTCTGTAGCTTTGAATAAAACCAGATGGCCGTAATTTTTATCCATATGGTGTATTGTATGCTGTGATTTTTTCAGATATTCCAGCAGAGGAGGGTAAGAAGAGTGGTTGTCTATTATGTGAATATTAGTATGTCCTGTTTTTTCTAGGTAGCTTACTAATTTTTCTATATAAGACAGACGGTTAAACGATATTATAAAAATAGGAATGTTTTTGAAGTTTTGAGGGGGGAGGACTTTTTTGTTGTTTGGCTGGATATCATTTATTAGATGCTGCCATTTATTAAAGATTATTTCCGAGGCAAATTCTTTCATGCTTTCTTTAGCTTGTTTACCAAGTTTTTCTCGCTGTTTTATATTCTTTGTTAAGTATAGTAATTGAGAAGACATCTCTGTTGTGTTTTCTGTTAAATAACCGTTTTCGCCGTTTTTGATAATCTGATTAACTCCGGCTGAATGTTTAAATCCTATGCAAGGTATTCCTGCGGCAAGTGTTTCTGCCAGAGCGAGGCCGAATCCTTCAAATTTTGAAGGGTATATGCCGATGGAGCTTTTTTTTAATTGTTCTTGAATATTGTTTGTTAGGCCGCAAAATTTGATTCTGTTTTCAATATTGTGTCGATGTGCTAATTTTAAACATTTTTGTTTGTATTGGGGCTGTTCAATATCACCCCAGAATTCAATGTTCCATTCGGGAATTTTTGAAGCTATTTGAGCAAATGCCTCAATAGCTTCATATTGTCCTTTGTTTTCCTCTATTCTGGAAATGCAGATAATTTTTTTTGATTGTACATTTGTCGAGAGGTTGCAGGAAGAGACAATGTTGCCGATTGCAAAGATTTTGCCGATGTAAGATGGAAACAGGACTTGCAACGCATTAATTTGTGTTAGTGTCTTAATGTATTCCTTTATTTTCTTTTTATTTTGAAAAAAATAAGATGGATGCGAGTGCATCGTAACAATGATGGCTGCTTGGTTGTTTTGTTTGTAAACGATTTCTTTGGCATCTTCCAGTGAGGTTGCCAAAATGATATCCGGATTGAAATTTTTTATGATTTTTTGATTTAGGGTAGAATATTGAAAATCTCTGTCAAAATAAGGAAAAAAGTCTATTATTCTTATTTTGATTAGAATTTTGCTAATTCCTCTTCTAATTTTTCCAAATGGGATATTGTGTTGTTTTAGTAAAACGTTTTTGTTTAACGGATAAAAAGGGAGACCTTTTTTTGTGTCTCTGGTTAGAAAGAGCACATTATTTCCAATTGCTGCAAAGTGGTTGGCTAAATTGCACATGACTTTTTCAGCCCCACCTGATGAATTTATCAAGCTGTTTCTTTTGTATATCAGTATTTTCATCTTTTTTATTTGAAATTAAAATTTTATATTTACTGAAGGCTACTATACAAAAAAATAGAAGGCAAGGATAATTTTAAGGAAATAACAACTTGCAGGTGTGGGGTGTTTTTGTTATTGGGATGAATTTTATTTTGAGGAAATATTAATTAATATTCTCTTATTCTCTTGTATTATAATTAGCAAAAATTTTATTCCATTTTTGTTGCCAGATTGATTTATCAAAAGTTTGTGCTACTTTTATTGCATTGGTTGATAATGTTTTTCTTAATTCGGCATTGGATAATAAATTATTTAATGCGAGTTTTAATTCATCTTCACTGGGATTTATTAAAATTCCATTATAACCGTCTATTACTAAGTTTACCAAACCTCCAATGTTTGTGGCTATAACAGCATTGCCACATGCCATAGCTTCTAAACAAGACAGTGATGTTCCTTCAGAATACATTGTGGGAATAAGGGATAGCTAATTTTACTAATAAGCGTTTTAATTTTATGCTGCGATAGTATTTGTTATATTTTGCAGGACGATTTTCTTTTGATGCTTTAAACCACATAAGAGCTTTATCCTTTTCTGTATAAGGAAACTTATTAAAAAATTGCGTGGCATATTTCTGTTTTATTTTTAGTGTTTTTTCAAAAACAACATCTTGTTTTGTCGCTGTTAAGCTTTCGCTTTGGAGGCGATACATATATATGTTATCGTTTGTATAGTCTATTTTTCCTGTTAATGCTATACGGCACCAGTAATCATAATCTTCAGCGCAAAATGTGTTGGTATCATATGATCCGACTTTTTGGGCTATTGTTTGCCTATACATAAATGCAGCGCCAATATTACAACTATCCATTAAATATTCTGCGTTTCTTTTATAGACAAAGTAGTTTGAAAATTCGTGTAAAAAATTACCCTTTTCATCTATTATATCCATATTCATAGATACCATATCAGTATTCGGGTGCGAGTCTAAGTATTCACACATTTTTTCTAATGCGTTGTATTTATATATGTTATCGTCAGATGTCCAAGTAAGGTATTTTCCGTGGGCTTGTTCGAAGCCTATGTTTAAAGAAGCGGGTAATTTTTTGTTGCTTTCATTACTGATAACGATAATTCTATTATCTTTTTCGGCAAATGAATTTGCAATTTTTAATGTTTTGTCAGAGGAACAATCATTGACTATAATTAGCTCCCAATCATCAATGCTTTGATTTATAATAGATTGAATTGATTCCGCGATATACTTTTCGCCATTATAGCTTGGTAATATTATTGAAACTTTAGGCATTGTTTTTTCCTCTATTTAATGACTGTATAAAATTTACGGGCAATGGTATTTTGCAAATTTTGATGCATAATTTATCGGATTTTGTGATTTTTTTTTGATAGAAAAAACGACACAGTTTAATAAACGCAAGCTTGATTTTGAATTTCCAGTCAAAAAGTTTTTTATGTTTGTTTCTCATTATTTTGATTAACTTTTTGCCGCCTGACTTGGAAATGGATTGATTTCTTGAAGAGGTTAAAATTCTATAGAAGAATAAAGGTTCATTAACTTTGTAAAAATGTTTGTTATCTTCAATAAAATTAAGCCAAAACTCCCAATCCTCCAATCCGTTCTTCATAATTTCATCATATCCGCCGTATTGTTCCCAATCTTTTTTGCGATATAAAGCCGATACGCAGACTCTATTGGACAAACACATGTTGAACTTTGTTGCGGCAATATCATCTAAGCGCCCTGTTTTATTGTCAAAATATTCTCCGCCACAATAAATGACATCGCCTTTATTGTTTATCATTGCATTATGTAGCTTTTCCAAGCAGTCAGGTGCAATCTTGTCATCTCCGTCTAAGGGAAATATGTATTCTCCCTTTGCTTGGGTTATGGCATTATTTCTAGCGCTTATGACGCCTTGGTTCTTTTGGTCTATGTAACGGATTTTATCTGGATATTTTGATGTATAATCTTTTATAATGTTTAATGATGAGTCTGAAGAACCATCGTTTATAATAATTATTTCTATGTCATCAAAAGTTTGGGCTAAAACAGATGAGATTGCTTCAGAGATGTATTTTTCTTGGTTATAACAGGGAATGATTACGCTTATTTTAGGCATTTACCTATCCTTTGGTTAAAAGAGGCATTTTATTTGTCATTTTTTTGTTTATATAGAGTCAATGCTATTATACAAATAATCAAAAAGCAAGGATAATTTTAAGGAAATAACAACTTGCAGGTGTGGGGTTGTTTTTGTTATTGGGATGAATTTTATTTTTTCTGGTTGGTTGAGGGGAAGTTGATCCCTCTGTTGATGATGCCAATCATCATTCCGAGCATCAGGTAACTGGTCAGACATTCGACACTGACAATAATGCGTGCGATGGCTGTATGCGGGACAATTTGGCCATAACCGACGGTTGTCATAGTAATGATGCTGAAATAAACCGCATCAATAATGGCAATCAGCCCATGTCCGAAATTGAAGGCTGGTTCAAGGTTGAAGTCGTTATGAATGGTATTGGCGCAAAGGTTGATGATTGTGAAGGTGATGATCAGGTTGATGAAAAATGTGGCGAATTCACCTAAATCATTGGGGGTGGCCATGGTATTTGGTTTGAGAAGTTGCGATATTTTGTCTGCGAATCTATGAATATTTATAATCGCGATATAAATGATAAATATGCTGATAATGTATGTTCCGATATTTATCAGGCTGACATATAAAGATAAAAAGCCGGCGGAAAAGGCAACAATCATTAATTTGCGGACATCTGTCGTGTAGTAGCTGTTAATGTAATTTTTTTTAGCAAGGTAACGGTTGAGAGAAAAAACGATGATTGATGTCAACAATCCGTTAAAAATCGGTTGTATAATGTATGAAAAATGGTGCCGGTATTGCTGTTGGATGATGCTGTTGGTGTCCGGATACAGGGATAACAACATTAAGCTGATGAAAAAGCACATGTTAAATTCTTTGATGAATATTTCTTTTAAGGAGGTCGGGGTATTTTTCATTGTTTTTCTTCAAGATGGTGGACGATATTGCTAATATTGTTATTAATTTAGTTTTTTCAATCTATTGATGTGAAGATAATTTGTTTTGTACAGAAAGTTATTGACAAAAAAAAATATTGCTTTAATATGATGTTCATTACAACTACTCTTATTTCTATAATTTTAATTTTTTTGTATCATGAAAAAGATCATTGCTATGATTGCATTTGTGAGCATGCTCGCATCTTGCAGCCAGAAATCGGAACCGGTTGAAACTGTCGTGCTCGAACCTCCCAAACAGGAAGTCTACCAGCCCAAGCATCAATCCGCTACCATCGATCTCAACACAGCCAAGAAGTATGACTACCGCAATGCCCCGCTCGACGTACCGGCAACTTCAGTCGTCGTGAACTACGACCCCAAGGTTCCCTACGCCAAGCCCATCGAAGTGGTCTACAGCTATGCCAACGGTGACACGTTCACCTTCATGATCCCCGCAGACTTCGGTCTCTGGAAGAATTCGGCCGGCCGCTTCCGCGTCATTTCCGACGCTGAAGGAACCGTGTGGCTCCAAGGACAGACAAAATCTGGAAAATTCCACGAATTTGTGTTCTACGGCAATCCCGAGTACAACGGTACGAAAATCAAGCCGAATTCCTACCGTAATCTGCCAGCCGGCGAGATAAAATATCGCCAGTGACGCTCTCCGGTCTCTCTTTTCGAAGCTCCACTCTTTTGGGTGGGGCTTTTTTTGTGCGTTATTTTTATTTGCTTATGAAAGGTATGACAGCATCACAATCAATACTTTTTTTAGGATGAACGCTCCTAAAGGCAAGGAAAAAACAGTGGCTCAGATTATGCCGTAAAAAACAGCAGGACAGAAAGTGTAGAAACTTTCTGTCCTGCTTGATTTTTGCGGGATTGTTTATTGCAGTTCGAACAGATCCTTGCCAACGCCGCACAAAGGGCAGACGTAATCATCCGGCAGTTCTTCAAAGGGGATGTCTCCGTCGTATACATAGCCGCATACGGTGCAGACCCATTTTTTTCCGTTTTCTTCAGTCATTGTTTTATTCTCCTTTTGAAAGTTTTGAAAACTTGTCATTACTTCTTGTCTGAAATATGACCGGTAGTCCAAATATGTCAGAGGTTCTCCGTTTTTGTTATCAACGGCATCAATGACTTCCGCGACAAAAAGAGTGTTGCTTTCCAGTTTGTAGCTGTACAAAACTTTACAGCGGAAGACGGCAAGATTATCCTGAAGATAGGGTAATCCGTCATTGACGTAATGTTTGACGGCAGACCATTTATCCGTTGTTCGGCTGCTTTGATAGCCGAAGTTTGCTACGACAAACGGGGGTACATCTTTGCATAAGACAGACAGGGAAAATTCGCCGGTGC
>CATGXW010000009.1 GCA_949542085.1 uncultured Alphaproteobacteria bacterium | reverse complement strand
GAGGAGAAGATTAAAGAAGAAACCAAGGCCACTATCCGCTGTATTCCGTTCGACCAAAGTGGTACGAATGGCAAATGTCTGTTGACAGGCGATGACGCTGTTATGGATGTGATTTACGCCAGAAGCTACTAGGTTTGACAATTGCAACACAAAACCCCCGTTTGAAAAAGCGGGGGTTTTGGACATAAAAAAACCTCCCGAACGGAAGGCTTGTTATTGGCTGCTTTGCCTGGATTCGAACCAAGATTAACGGAGTCAGAGTCCGCTGTCCTACCATTAGACGATGAAGCAATTATCAAATTGCAGGAATTGTATATAACAAACAAAACTAAAATGCAAATACTTTTGTTATCTTTTTTATTTTTTTGCACAAAGTATATTAAACAATTAAATATATGTTGAATTGTTTTGCCGATGTGTTATACTGTATATGTAATTATAAAAAAGGAGTTTAAAATGAGAAAGTCTTTTGATTTGGAAGGTTTGGATTGCGCTAATTGTGCGGCAAAGCTTGAAGCGGCTATTCGGGCGTTGACCGGAGTTACTGATGTTTCGATTTCTTTTTTGACGCAAAAGATGGTGTTGGAAGCAGATGACGCCGTTTTTGAAAAGGTTTTGAAACAAGCCGAGGCGTTGATGAAAGATTTGGAAGATGACGTTGAAATTTGTCGTTAGATAGGGTGTTATGCTTATGAAGCTCAAAAAACAAATGTATAAGGTGGTGGCGGCGATATTTTTGTTTGCTATTTCTTTCGTGTTTTCCAATGAATATCTTTCATTGTCGTTTCTCGGGGGAAGTTATTTGCTGGCCGGTTGGCCGGTTGTGCGCAAGGCTTTTCGGAATATGCGTCGAGGACATTTGTTTGATGAGAATTTTTTGATGGCGGTAGCGACTTTTGGGGCGATTGCTTTGCGACAATATTCTGAAGCCGCCGGCGTCATGTTGTTTTATCAAATAGGTGAGTTGTTTCAAGCATATGCTGTGGCTAAATCGCGGCGTTCAATCAGCGCGTTGATGGATATTCGTCCGGATTATGCCAATGTGAAACGCGGAGGCGAGGTTTGTTCCGTCTCACCAGAAAAAGTTGTCGTCGGTGATATTATTATTGTCAAACCGGGAGAAAAGATTCCTTTGGATGGTCTTATTGTCAAAGGATATTCTTTGGTTGACACGGCGGCAATTACGGGTGAATCCGTTCCCAGAGAGTTAGTCGTCGGTGATATGGTTGACAGCGGGTGTGTCGTGGTCTCCGGTTTATTGGAGATTGAAGTCAGGAAACCGTATGGCGATTCAACTGTAGCCAAGATTTTGAACTTGGTTGAAACATCCGCTTCCAAAAAAGCCAAAACGGAACAATTTATTACTCGATTTGCCCGTTATTATACGCCGTTGGTTGTTGTGTCCGCTATTTTGTTGGCTGTTATTCCTCCTTTATGTGGTTGGAGTGAGTGGCGGGATTGGATTTATCGGGCTTTGACGTTTTTGGTGATTTCGTGTCCATGCGCTTTGGTGATTTCTATTCCGCTGAGTTTCTTTGGCGGAATTGGAGCCGCATCTCGTTATGGTATTTTGGTCAAAGGGGGAGATTATTTACAAGCTCTTGCCGATGTCAAGACGGTTGTGTTTGATAAGACGGGGACTTTGACTAAAGGGACGTTTCGTGTCGTGCAAGTAAAAAGTATGGGCATGTCGGAACATGAATTGCTTGAATTGGCAGCTTGCGCGGGGGTGTTTTCTTCTCATCCTGTTTCACAATCTATCAGGAAAGCTTTTACCGGAGATGTTTGTGAGCAAGATGTGGTTGAGTTTACTGAAATTGCCGGACAAGGAATTACCTCTATTGTACGTGGAAGGAAAGTGGCTGTCGGTAATAATAAGTTGATGGCTTCCGAGGGAATAGAACCGGAAGATGTGATGTTAGCGGGAACGCTTTCTCATGTGGCTGTTGACGGTGTTTATGCGGGGTGGATTGCCATTGCCGATGAAATTAAGGCGGATGCAGCTATCGCTATTCAGGAACTTAAAAAATTGGGTGTTCAGCGCACGGTTATGTTAAGCGGAGACAGGAAAACAGCGGCGGAAAGTGTAGCCAAGGCCGTGGGAATAGATATTGTTTGCAGCGAGCTTTTGCCTCAACATAAGGTTGAACAGTTGGAAACTCTGATGACGTGTTATTCGGGACGCTTGGCCTATGTGGGGGATGGTATTAATGACGCGCCGGTATTGGCTCGCGCAGATATCGGAGTGGCAATGGGCGGCGTGGGGACCGATGCCGCGGTTGAAGCCTCTGACGTGGTTTTGATGACGGATGAGCCGATGAAGCTGGCAACAGCGGTTAAAATTTCGCGCCGGACACTCAATGTTGTTAAACAGAATATTGTTTTTGCTTTGGGAATTAAGTTTGGGGTTTTAGGTCTGGGCGCTTGGGGTATGGCTACAATGTGGGAGGCTGTTTTTGCGGATGTCGGCGTTTCTGTGATTGCGATATTAAATGCTTTGCGAGTGCTTTATTTTCGGAATAAAGACCGACTTATACACAACAGTTCAGTCCAAAAACATCGTCAATGATTTTGTGGACTAACGACGCTTTTTTATCTTCAGCCAATTTGTAATATATTTCTTTGCCGTCTCGGCGGTTGGTGATGAGGCCGGTTTGACGCAGGACGCGCAAGTGGTGGGAAACGGCCGGCGCGCTCATGTTTACGACAAAGGCGATATTGTTGACGCATTGTTCGCTATGGGCCAGCAGGCATAAAATTTTCAAACGAGTGGGGTCACCCAATTGCTGAAAAAGATCACAAGCTTTTATGGCTTCGGAATCTGCCGGAATCAGCTTCAGAGCTGTTTTTGTATCGCTGTTGTGATTATGAAGTTTGTTGGTTTCCGTCATTTGTTATGTCCGCATCATTTGAATGTTTTTCCGAGTTTAGTTAAAAAAGCTTCTTCTGTCAATCATGGTAAGGCTTGAAAGTGAAAATCAGCTTATTATAATATATAGAAAAATTGAGGAAAACGAATGACACTAAAGTTTAAATCAGATTCAGACCGGTTTGAAATAGACCTTGGCGGAGATTTTATCGCTTATGATGATAACGGTGCAAAGGAGGATTTGTACCGGAGCTTGCGGCGTTTCCGCGGAAAAGAGGTTGTTTTTGCGGCAACAGATTTGAAAAAGTGGGATTCATCGTTGGTCGTTGTTCTGTTTGAAGTGGCTCGACTGGCCGAGGGCAACACCGTCAAAGTGGATTGGTCGTCTTTGCCGCAGAATTTATCCGAGTTGGTGCGTTTGGCTTTGGAAGTGGATCGGAAGCCTGAGCAAAAAAAGACGATTCATTTGCCGTTTGTTGACAAAGTCGGTGATTGGGGGATTGCCGTTCATAGCGGGATTGGCAAAGGAGGACGTTTTATCGGAGAAACGCTGAAATCCGTGTGGCGTTACATAACGGGAGTTGCCGTTATGCGGAAAGTGGATTTGTGGTTTGCGTTGGAGGACAGCAGTTATAAGGCAATCGGAATAGTGTCTTTGGTGAGCTTTATGGTTGGGTTGATTTTGGCCTTTGTCGGTGCAATTCAGCTTAAAATGTTCGGTGCGCAGATATATGTCGCCAGTTTGGTGGCTATCGGCATGACACGAATTATGGGGGCTATTATGGCCGGTATTATTATGGCCGGGCGGACAGGGGCTTCTTATGCGGCAACAATCGGAACCATGCAGGTTAATGAAGAAATTGACGCATTGAAAACGATGGGTATTCCCACGACGGATTTTTTGGTTTTGCCGAGAATTTTGAGTTTGATTGTCACGATGCCGATTTTAACAATGTTGGCGGATTTAATGGGGATTCTTGGCGGAGCCGTTGTCGGTGTCGTTATGCTGGATATTTCTGCCGCCGAATATTGGAAATATACTTTGGATGCCGTGAAAATGAATAATTTTTCCGTTGGTGTCTTTCATGGTTTTATTTATGGAGCGGTTATTGCCCTTTGCGGTTGTTATTACGGGGTGAATTGCGGACGTAATGCCGACAGCGTCGGTGTGGCGACCACGAAAGCTGTTGTTTCGGCAATTGTATGGATGATTGTTGTCACTGGGATTTTAACATGGTTGTTGCAGGTGTGGGGCGTATGAGCGAGAAAAAAACGGTGATAGACGTTAAGAACCTGACGGTTGGATACGGTGATTTTATTTTGATGAAAGATATCAGCTTTGACGTTAAGCAAGGGGATATTTTCATCATCATGGGAGGGAGCGGTTGCGGAAAAAGCAGTTTGCTCCGTGTTTTGACCGGACTGGTTCCGGCTCAAAGTGGTGATGTGATGATCAACGGGCAGGATTTTACACAGGCGACAGACCAAGAACGGGCTTTGATTATGCAAAAATGCGGTATTCTTTATCAAAGCGGGGCTTTGTTCAGCTCTATGACGCTGGCAGAGAATATTTCATTGCCTTTGCAACAATATACGGATTATTCACCGCAATTGATTAAGGAGTTGGTTTCTCTTAAATTGGCGTTGGTCGGTTTGAACGGATTTGAGGATTATTATCCGTCGGAAATCAGCGGTGGTATGAAAAAACGCGCCGGTTTGGCCAGAGCATTGGCTTTGGATCCGCAAATTGTTTATTGCGATGAACCATCAGCAGGTTTGGATCCTGTCAGTTCCAAGCTTTTGGATGATTTGTTGATGGAAATCAACCAAAGTTTGGGAACAACTTTTGTGGTGGTGACACATGAGTTGGCTTCGATTTTTGCCATAGGCAAAGATTCCATATTTTTGGATGCGGCGATAAAAGGTATCGGCGGACGCGGCAATCCAAAGGAATTGCTAAAGAATCCGCCTAATAATACAGTTTTGGAATTTTTAACCAGAGGGGAAAAGTAACATGGCAAAGCAACCTAATGCTCGGATTGTCGGTGTCTTTATTATCAGCGGCCTTATTGTCTTTTTGCTGATTTTTGCCGCATTTTTGCGAAATAAGCTGATAAAGGATGATAAGCATGTGGCGGTGATGTATTTTGAAGAATCCATTAAGGGGTTGAATGTCGGCTCTTCTGTTGTTTTTATGGGGGTCGAAGTCGGTAAGGTTTCCAAAATAGATTTGATTGCCAATCCGAACAATATGGATTTTAGCATTTCTGTTTATGCTCGCTTTACTCCCAGACAAGGTATCTTATCAGAGGACAATATTGATAATCGGGATGATTTGTTAGACATTATGATTGAACGGGGGTTGCGCGCTCGCCTGACGACACAGAGTTTGTTAACCGGACAATTGATGATTGAGTTGGAGATGCTTCCGGGAACACCGGTGGTGTTGAGACAGGAGACCGGAAAACATCATTATATGGAGATTCCGACGGTTTTGTCGCAGATTAAGGAAATTTCCCGAGATGTTCAAAATATGCCGTTGCGTGAAACCGTCGATAAAATGAATATATTATTACCACAAGCGACTAAGGCTTTTAAGGATTTTGACAATTTAATCGTTAAAAATTCAACGGCGACCGGTTTGGCGATTGATAACTTTAATAAAGCGATGAAGAGTGTGAATGATGCGGCGAAGTCGATGCGAAATCTGACAGATTATCTTGAGCGTCATCCGGAAGCGGTGTTGAAGGGAAAACCGAGGGGAAATTAAGATGAGAAAATATGTTTTGTTGTTTTTGTTGATGACGGCGGCGTGTGTCGGAACTTCTCAATCGTCAAAGTTTTATACCTTAAAGTCCTTTGCCGAACCCAAAGGCGGAGTGGTTTATGTCTTGAAAACGAATATCGGTGTTCAGGAAATCACACTTCCTGATTATCTTGATCGGCCGCAGATTGTAACATCAAGCCATAATTCAATGGAATTTGAGTTTTCGGAATTTCATCGTTGGAATGATTCTTTGGACTTGATTTTTCAGAGAGTTTTGGCCGAGGATCTCGCTGTTTATTTTCCAAAATCTCAGGTGGGAGTGCAGGAAACCGGTCGTGAAAACTTCAAGTATCTTGTCGCTGTCGATGTGACACAGTTTGATGGTTCTTTGGGAAAGACGGCAATTCTTGATGCTAAATGGACGCTCAAAACATCCGCCGGAAATATTTTGGCAGAAGAACGCAGTCGGTTTGAAACGGCGGTCGGAGGCTCATATCTTGATTTGGTGACGGCAGAGAGTGAGCTGATTGAAAAGTTGTCTCGGACAATTGCCGAGCGTTTGAGTGTTATTGCCCGCTAGGGTTATTCGGCCGGTGTTCCTTCTTGTAGGTACATCTGCTTAGATAAGTTTTTGTAAAAGCCGTCTTCGGATATTTTTTTACGCAGGCCGTGAATGGTCAGGTGGTAGCCGGTGAAGACCACAACGGCACCTCCGACCCATGCAATCGGGCTGGCATAACAAATGCCGAGGTACCCCATGCTTTGAGCTAAATATACGGCGGCAAACGCACGCATTCCGAGCTCAACGACACTGGCGAGCAGCGGAATATCCGAGCGGCCCATGCCTTGCAGGGTATTGCGGTAAATGAAAATCATTCCGAGGAAAAAATAGAACATGGTACTGATGTTGAGATAGTTTTGGGCAATCTCAATAATGGTCATGTTCTTTTCTTTGAGAAAAAGGTCAATCATATTTTCACCGACAAAGCGGACCAGTAATGAAATGACGATGCTAAAGCCGAAGGAAATCAGCGCGCATTGGGAGACAGCCCGGCGGATGCGTGCGAATTTTCCGGCACCGTAATTTTGCGCGGTATAGGTGGCAATGGAAAGTCCTAATGCCAGCAAGGGCTGAGTGGATAGTTGTTCTATGCGGAGAGCGGCTGTAAAAGCGGCGATTGTTTCGGCTCCGAAAGAATTGCAGATACTCTGGATAATCATAACACCAAAGGCTATTATTGAGAATTGAAGAGACATTGGCACAGCGACGCGCAGATGTTGCATCATGAAATCTGAGTTGAATTTCCAGTCATTTCTTTGCAGGCGCAATATCGGATATTTTTTACTGATGTAGATGATACAGAAAATGACGGACAAGGTGATGGCGATGATTGTTCCGAGAGCAGAACCGATGATACCCATTTTTCCGTAATAAATAAAGCAGAAATTGAGAAGAATGTTCAAAAACGTTGAAAATAAAAGGAAATAGAGCGGTGTTTTGCTGTCACCCAAGGCGCGGATGAAGCCGGATAAAAGGTTATAACTAACCAGCATTGTCAAGCCACAGGTCAGGTAATACATAAAGATATAAGCTTGTTCAAAGATATCGGTTGGGACATTCATGATTTGTAACAATGGGCGCAATCCCCAGAGCATGCCGAAAGTGAACAGAAGACACAGGACGAAACTGGCAATAATACTGTGGGTGACGGAACGACGCACGCCATCAGGATTATGAGCGCCGAATTGTTGAGCGGTGACAATGGTCAGTCCTCCGGTAAAACCCAGTGTAATGAGCAAGAAAACGAAGTATATCGGTGCGGAGGAGCCGACAGCGGCCAAGGCCTGCGTGTCAATCAGACGTCCGACAATCATGATATCCGAGATATGATAAATGTTTTGCAGCAGGTTTCCCAACAGCAAAGGAATTGAAAATTTGAAGATAAGTCGGAGCGGGTTGCCGACAGTCATATCTTGAACCATTGTTTTTTCCTTATTTTAAAACCGCATCAATGTATCTCTGTCTTGGAGTGTTGTAAAGAGGGAAATTTTTGTTTTTTGTTGAGTTTGATTTGTCGGGTTTATGATATATAGTTATTCAAAATCAAATTAAAAACCAATTCCAGAATGCAAAGGGGCTGTTTGATACGGAGCCCTTTTTTTATGAACTTCTTTAAAAATAAAATTTTGTGCATATATCAGTGTTGATTTTAATTTTTTAGGAGTTTGATTATGGCTGATGTGAAAGTTGTTAACGAAAATCCCGCCAGCCTTTGGCATTTGGCCGGAGGGATTATTATGGCCTTGTTAGGTGTCTATATTTGGTTTAATCCCGCCGTGTCATTGATGGCTTTGGCTTTGTATCTCGGTATTGTGTTTATTGTGGTGGGGGCCGGTTATTTTTTGGCTTTTTTTTCTTTCCGCTCCGGTTGGTATTTGGTTGTCGGACTTTTAGATATCTTGGTCGGTGTGGTTTTTGTTTCCAACCTCGGTGTCAGCGCTGTTTCTTTGCCGATTATTTTCGCTTTGTGGTGTATGGCTGTCGGTGTGGTACAGATTGTTACCGCGTTTCAGTTTAAGAATACCGGTTTGCCTTGGTATTGGTCTTTGGTTGCCGGTATCTTGGGTGTTTTGTTTGCCTTTTTGATTCTGGCTTATCCGGCATTGGGTGTTTATACTCTTACCGCGTTGATGGGGGCTTACATTCTTTTGTATGGCGTGGTGGAAGTTATTGAATATTTTGATCACCGCAGGCGAGTAGTCGTGGCTGATTAAGATTTGAAAAAAAAAGCACCTGAGAAGGTGCTTTTTTTGTAGAGTAAATGGTCGAGTGACTTGCAACTTCTTTTCTAATCGGTTAGAAAGGAATAAAGTTTAGCAGGTAGGGATTGTATGACAGAAAAATCTTATCAACTTTATCAGGGTGATTGTTTTGAAGTGTTGGAAAAGTTTCCGGATGAGACTTTTGATATGATTTTTGCCGATCCGCCATATTTTCTTTCAAATGGCGGTACCAGCTGTCAAAACGGAAAGCTGGTTTCCATCAACAAAGGCAAGTGGGACAAGAGCCGGGGCGGCATAGAAGCAGACTTTGAATTTCATAAAAAATGGCTGTCTTTATGCAAGCGCTTGTTGAAGCCAAACGGGACAATCTGGGTATCGGGAACGTATCATAGTTTATATCCCTGCGGGTTTGCGATGATGATGCTCAATTATCATATTTTGAATGATGTGATTTGGTTTAAGCCTAATGCTGCTCCGAATTTATCCTGCAAATATTTTACGGCGAGTCACGAGAGCCTGATTTGGGCTAAGAAAAATAAAAAAGCCAAGCATTATTTTAATTATGATGCGATGAAAAACGGTGATTTTTCAAAGGATATGATTAAAAGTCCCAACAAACAGATGCGTAGCGTGTGGTCTATTTTTACACCGCCGCAAAATGAAAAACTGTTTGGACGGCATCCGACGCAAAAGCCTTTGGGGTTATTGGAACGGATTATTACCGCCGCAACTCATGAAGGCGATTTGATTCTCGATCCGTTTATGGGCAGTGGCACGACAGGCGTGGCGGCGTTGAAGTTGGGACGGAAGTTTGTCGGAGTGGATATTAATCAGCAATATCTTGATTTGGCGAAACAGCGGCTGGATGATGTGTTGAACAACAAGCCTTTGTTATAAAAGTAAACACCGGTAACCTTTGAGGGGTTGCCGGTGTTCTGATTAGAAGAGGATGGTTTTGAGCTCTTCAATGTCAAGTAGGAGCGGGGGCTCTTTGGACCAGGGAGTGTTGCGGAAGCACTGTTCCTGACGGAGCGGGCCTTCCCAAGCCCAAAGTTCTCGAGGATTTGTTGCAACGTGGCAGAATTCTGTTGGGTAAGCCTTGCCGCCGAGGGATTCCTCAAGAGCTAGAGCGTGTTCCTTTGAACCGACGAAGTATGAGCTGTTGAGCATTATTACTTCGAATTCGAGGCCGTGTCTGAGAGAAGAGTAGTATACCACGTCTCGGAGAACACTACCTGAGTCTTGGCGAACAAAGAACATCGTGCCGATGTTTTCATAGTCCGCATACTGAAAGTGGTCTCTCACGATGTTTGCAAGAGCCTGCTTCTTTTCGTTGTAGGTCATTGGAATGTGAGTTAATTTGTTAATTCATGCATAATTGTTTGTCTATGTTTTTTATTATAGACAAAAACAGGGGGGAGTCAACGATTTTGTGTCGTTTTTTTATTTATAATCGTTGCATTTGTCCTTTAAGGTGGCTGTTTAAGAGGATATTGTTTGTATTTGATTGCGGTGTAAAGCTAAGAATATCCGTTCCGCGCTTTCCCAGGCTGGCCTGTTCAAAGGCTGAACGGAACAGGTTGTAAGCATAATTGTCGGTGTCTAAAATATTTTCTTTGGTCAGAAAGAGAATGCTGTGCCCAAATTCTTTGTCTTGAAATTGCTCGGGTTGGTTGTTTCGCCAGATGGACATTTTTTCAGGCATTCGTAAGGCAACGATAAAATTTCGTCCGTCAGGCATGACCGAATAGCGGGCCGGAGTGTCTGTTTTACATTTTGTTTGTTCGTACAAGAGGTGGTTGTTGAGGTTTACAAAAGGTTCGTGACGGTTGATGTCGTTGACCGCGTTGGTGTAAAAATGAATGCCGCTGTAAAGCGAATGTTGTTGCAGCGGTAAAAAGCCGTAAGTCATCATTTCAATTTTTTGCATGGCCTTTTGCGCCGTATTTTCACCGTACATCTGGCTGGTTACGTTGTAGAGGGCGTTAAGACATCTGTGAGCGTTGGCTGCTCCGGAGCAATAGGCGAAAATAGAAATGTTGGAGAAATTTTGCAAGAGTTCCTTTTCGCTGAATGCTTCTCCGCTTGTTATCCGACCTTTGTCATCAAAGACGATATTTTTGCCAATAAAGTCTTTCCAATATTTTTGCACAAAGAGCATGTCTGTTTGTTCGTAATATGTTTCAGGCTCTTTGATTGTTTGGAGTAAAGAGTGGATGTTGGCGGATCTTGATTTTTGAATTGGGAAAAAGTTTACGTAAACATCGACGCTTTTCCCGAAAACCTGTTGATTTTCCATTGTATTTTGCATGTTCATGAAAATCCATTTTTGCAATTCTGTTTCGTTATCTTTGATGCGAAAGGGCATGAACAAAAACATGTTGTGTCGGGATGTTTCGATGTTTTGAGGTATTTCTACATGGCTTTGGGCTGTGGAACGGATTTGCCAAAGGCGATAATCGACGTTGTTATTGAATATTTTTTTGTTACCAAATTGATGATTGCAGGCAACGGCATATTCACTTGAGGCGCGGAACAGGTCTATTAATCCTTGATCGGTTGCGTGATGAGGCTGAAGCTGTGACAGGATTGTTTGGGAATCTCTCATGTAACCGCGTAAAAACAAAGCGTATTCCAGAAGTTTGTGTTCATCAATGGCGTATTTTTGATAAAGCAATGGTTTTTCGCCGTTGGTACGGAGAAATTTGTTTAATTCGTTTAGAAAGCAAGATACTCTCGGCGCAATATCAGGGCGGTTTGATGATTGGGGAATACAGACGGCTCCCTCGAGGATGTCTTTTTCAAAAGCGGCGCGGAATACCTTGGCAAAAGGATTGTTTTTCATTTTTTCTTAAATTTTTTTAGTTAGTCTCAATATTATAAATACTTATCATATAAAAAAGGATTCTTCATGTCACATTATGTAAAGAAATATTTCAATACCGAAGAGAAGGCGGAAATATTGCTTGTTTTTTTGCATGGATATAATGGAACGGTCCAAGATATTGAATATGCGGTTAATTTTTTGCAGCAAAATTTGTCGGATTTTTTGATTGTTGCTCCCGAAGC
>CATGXW010000008.1 GCA_949542085.1 uncultured Alphaproteobacteria bacterium | reverse complement strand
TCGGCAAGCCGTGGTAACCGGCGATGGAGCTGACAATGGCTATGGCTTTTTGGTCGGTATTGTATAACTCACAGCCGATGTTGCTTAGATATTTTTTTGTAAAGGGGTTGATGGAAAACGCTTTTTTTTGTTTTTTCATTTTATTAATGAATTGGTCCAGAGAACTGGTACCGGAGGTTTGTTTGCGCAAACGGTTTTTATAAATTTCCAGAGCAGGCAGAACCGTGTTTAAAACACCGTAAACATTGGTGTCGAATGTTTTATAAATGTTTTCCGTGTTTTCTTGAAGAGTGGCGACACCGGCGTTGGCAATGACCAGATTGATGTTTGCTTTTTCTTCACAGGATTGTATCCAATTTTTTATCGCATCCTTATCGGTCACGTCAACAATGTTTGAAAAGACGACTGCTCCGGCATGTGTGCATTTTTGAGTGACGGCTTTTAGGCGGGATTCATCTCGGCCGCAGAGAAATAATGTTTTGCCAGTTGTTTTTGCATAGTGAAGAGCAAGAGCTTCGCCAATGCCGCTGGTGGCTCCGGTGATGAGAATGTTTTGGTTTCTGTTCATTTATTTTTTCCACGGTAAAAACTTTTTAATATTTCTTATATATAATACCAAAAAAATTAATAAGGAGTTTATGGTCGATGATTTCCAGTATGACCGGATTTGCCAGCCAGAAAGGGGGCGCTTTAATCAATCAGCGGCAGTTTGACTGGGTGTGGGAGATAAAAAGCGTCAATGGCAAGTCGTTTGATTTGAAAACCAGACTGCCATTCGGGTATGAGGCGTTAACGGCAGATTTGAAAGATGTCGCCGCAAAATTTTTGAGTCGCGGAAGCGTGCAGGTTGTTTTGGATTTGAAATCGCAAGGTGATGCCGGTTTGCCGAAAATTAATGAAGCCTTGTTGGCTTTGTTGACGGAGAAAGCCGTTTCGTTATATCAGAATAATGCCGAAGTGATGGGAAAACCGTCGCCAACTTCTTTGTTATCAATGAAAGGCGTTGTTGAGAATGATGATGCCGGTTTGAGCGATGAGGAAAACACTTTGCTGAGGCAACAATTGCTTGTTGATTTTGGGGTTGTGTGCGAAAAACTGGCGCAAGACAGGCAAGCCGAGGGGGCTAAAATCAAAAGTGCTCTGGAAAATATCTTACGGAAGATTGCTGTGGCGGCTTCTGAAATTGCGGGTATTGCAGAAACAATTCCGGAAAAAATGAAAGAAAAGCTGGCAGAACAGATAAAGCAATGGGCAGACGGTGTTGAGATTGGTGAAGACCGATTGGCGCAAGAACTGGTTTTGTATGTGACGCGGGCGGATATCCGAGAAGAAATTGATCGTTTGCAAGCCCATATCAAAACAGCGGAAAATTTGTTGAACGCCGACGGGGCTGTCGGTCGACGTTTGGATTTTTTATGTCAGGAATTAAACAGAGAAGCGAACACGACTTGTTCAAAGTCTTGTGATATTGCATTAACCAATCTGGGGATGGAACTGAAAGCGCTTATTGAGCAGTTTCGTGAACAGGTTCAAAATATTGAGTGAGGTCAACAATGGATGAAATTATCAATCGATTAAAAAAAGTGCGCAAAGGGGCGATGTTTATTATTGAAGCGCCGTCAGGCACAGGTAAAGGGACTGTTGCAAAAGAATTGCTGAAACGAGATCCCAATATCAAGTTTTCGGTCTCGGTCACAACCAGAGCGCCGCGAGAAGGCGAAGTTGACGGTGTTGATTATTATTTCGTTACCGACGAGCAGTATAATGAATTTTTGGAGCAGGATGCTTTTTATGAGTATGTTGACTCTCAATACGGGGCTCGTTACGGGACTTTGCGCTCGGAAGTGGACAGCTTTATCAATGTCGGTCAAGACGTTTTGTTTGATATGGACTGGGCCGGCGCCCGTCAGATGCGCCAAAAAGCTCCCGAGGATATTGTGACGATTTATTTGTTGCCGCCTTCAATTAAAGAATTACGTTCCCGTTTGGAAAATCGGGGGACAGATTCAAAAGAGGTTATTGAGAAGCGCATGGGCATTATTCTTGATAAGATGAGCCATTGGGATGAGTTTGACTATGTGATTGTCAACGTTGATTTGGAAGAAACGGTTTTTAAAATCCAGAAAATCATCTCCGGCGAAAGAATGAAACGCGTCCGGCAAGTCGGTCTTAAAGGTTTTGTGCGCGAACTTGTTAAAGAAGTTGAAGAAGGCTAAATTTTCAAGCCGCCGGCACTTTTTAAGTTGCGGCGTTGTTGCGGGTTCATCGCTTGATAAACTTTGAGTGCGTTTTCCGTTGCGTTGGGAACGTGTAACGCCGCGGCTTGTTGATATAATGCAAACGCTTCAATCAGGTTAAGGGGGACGCCGATACCGCGAGCATTCATCCATGCTAAAATCTCGGTTGCGTGGGGGTCTTCTTTTTGAACACGACTGGTGGTTTCCTGTAGCTCTATCGGTGTTACCCGATTTTCACGCACGGCAACAATCGTTTCTTGCCAACGTTTATTGGCGGCGGCGATGGCTTGTTCGCGCTTTAGTCTATCATTGGTCAGGTTGACGACATCAGACACAGGCTCTTTTGAGTTTTGTCGAGTGGTCGGCAGGTTCTGTTTGAGTAATTCTTCTTCAATCAAGATATCGGGAATATCGCGGTTTTTAACGAATAACGGCAAGTAGCCCTGATTGTCAGAGCGGACGATGTCGCGATAGAGTTCGTCCAGACTGGAAGCCTGAGCGGAAAAACTTGCGATGTATGATATTAATAAACTAATAAGGCCGTATTTTTTCATGTTATTCGTTTGCTTTTAAGTTATTGTAATCTTAGCAAAGACTTGTTATATAGGTCTAGAGGATTTTACCGCTTATGAACATGATTTAGGGAGCCGGACATGAAGAAAATCTACGAATCGATTACAGAAATGGTTGGGAAAACACCGTTGTTGGCGTTAAGCCGTTTGGCAAAGCATTGTCAGAGCAAAGCGACGATTTTGGGAAAATGCGAATTTTACAATCCGTTGTTTTCGATTAAAGACAGGATAGCGCAGCGAATGTTGGAAGAGGCGGAAAAAAGCGGTGCCGTCACGCCCGATACCGTTTTTTTGGAAGCGACAAGCGGTAACACGGGAATTGCTTTGGCGGCGATGTGTGCGGCCAAGGGGTATAAGCTGGTTATCACAATGCCGGAGAATATGTCAAAAGAACGGATCTTGCTGATGCGTCATTTTGGGGCGGAAGTTATTTTGACGCCGGCGGCTGACGGAATGAAAGGGGCCTTGGCCAAAGCGGAAATGCTGATGGAAAAGAATCCGAATGTGGTGATGTTGCAACAGTTTTATAACGAAGCTAATCCCAACGCGCATCGCTTTGGTACCAGTATTGAGATTTTGGAAGACACGGCCGGCGAGGTTGATGTGTTGGTGAGCGCCGTGGGAACATCCGGAACATTGACCGGTATTGCCGCGACGTTAAAGACCTCAAATCCTGATTTATATGTGGTTGCGGTTGAACCGAAATCCAGTCCTGTTTTGAACGGCGGAGATGCCGGTCCGCATAAAATTCCCGGTATCGGCGCCGGATTTGTTCCGCCTTTTTATAATGACAATCTGGTTAACGAGGTTATGGATATTACGGACGACGAGGCTGTTGAAACGGCTCGTCTGGCGGCAAAATTTGAGGGATTGCCAATCGGTATTTCGGCTGGTGCCGCTTTGTGCGCCGCTCTGAAATTAGGAAAACGGCCGGAGATGAAAAAGAAAAATATCGTCGTCATTCTGCCGGATGCGGTAGAGCGTTATTTGTCTTTGGGCTATTTTGATTAAGTCGCTGAAAAGATGAAAATTTGATTGCTAAAAACAAAAAATGCGACTAGTCTGAACAGCATTGATAATTAAATGAACTGATTGCTATGACACCGAACTCCATACTTGGCCGTTATTTGACCAAACAGATTTTGTTGAATTTTTTGGCTGTGTTGCTGATGGTTTTGGGCGTGGTTCTGCTGTTTGAAGTGGTGGAATTGTTGCGCAGAACGTCAGAACGCTATGATATCGGATTTGGTTTTGTGTTGCAAATGGCGGTGACAAAGTTACCTAAAACCATTGAAATGGTGTTTCCGTTTGTGATGATGATCGCGGCAATGGTGACGTTTTGGCGTCTCAGCAAAAGCAATGAGTTTGTTATCGTGCGGGCCGCGGGTGTTTCTATTTGGGGGTTTTTGGCGCCGGTGTTGTGTGCCACGTTTTTTATTGGCGTGGTGAATGTGGCTGTTGTCAATCCTTTGGCCGCTGATATGTATGATATGTATGAGACACTGGAGTATCGTCTGAAAACAAAAAATCCTAAGGCTGTTTTGTTTTCAGATAAAGGTTTGTGGATCAGGGAAGCGATTGATGATGACAATGTAATGGTTTTGCAAGCGCAATCTTTGCGTCAGGAAGGCGAGGATTTGCTTTTGCGCGGTATCAGCCTTTTGGAAATTGACAGGCGGTCTCAGCCCAATCGGCGGTTGGAGGCTTTTGCCGGAGTATTAAAGGACGGGCGCTTTGAATTGAAGGATGTGCATTTGTTTAAAGCCGGTGAACCGACCAAGGTGTTCAACAGCATGGAATATGCCACGAATTTGACGTCGGACAGGATTAAGGAGAATTTTGCCGCTCCGGAATCCATTTCCTTTTGGAATTTGCCGGAGACAATTCGTTTTTATGAAATATCCGGTTTTTCGGCTCAAAGACACATTTTAAGATATTATTCGCTTATTGCCTCACCTTTTTTGCTGTGTTCGATGGTTTTGGTTGCCGCAGTGTTTGCGTTGCGTCCGAATAACCGTCGCGGCGGAGTGATGGTGTTGATTGTCGGCGGTATTTCCACCGGTTTTGTGGTCTATTTTCTGACACAGTTGGTGTATGCGTTCGGTATTAACGGCTATATTCCGGTCGGGCTGGCCGTGTGGACGCCAACGTTGATTGCCACGCTGATAAGCGTGTCGATTTTGCTTCATCTGGAAGACGGTTAAATTGAGGGACTGAAGCAAATGAAAAAACCTCAGCTTAATTTTGTCATCATTTTGGTGCTGTTTTTACTGATTGCCGTTTCGCCAATTGTCGATATCGGCGTTTCTCAGTTGTTTTATAATCACGGACAGTTTTATCTGCGCACCGGCGCTTTGGGGTGGTTGATTACTCACGGAATTGCCGCGGCGCTGGTTTTGTGCGGAACGGTTATTTTTGCAATCTGGCTGGCCGGAAAGATGCGTTGTCGTTGGGTGCAAGAGATGGACACGCGCATTATGCTGTTGACGACGGGAACGATGTTCTTGGGACCGGGGTTAATCGTCAACGCTTTGTTTAAGACATTTTGGGGGCGGCCACGGCCGTATGATGTGTCGGAGTTGGGCGGAACAAAATTGTTTACGGCGCCGATGGTTATTTCAAATCAGTGTGATTTGGATTGCTCGTTTATGTCGGGACACACTGCTATCGGTTTTTGGGCGCTGAGCTTGGCTTTGTTGGCGCCACGCCGGTGCCGCAAGGTTTTGGTCGTCGTGGTCTTTTTGCTGGCTTCTCTTTATGGGTTGGCTCGAATCGCGCAAGGGTACCATTTTATCAGTGATGTCGCGTTTTCGGCGGTGGTGGTCACGTCGTTGGTTTTGTGGATGCATCATCAGTTGTTTCCCGAAGAATATAAGTAAAAAAATGCTGGATTTTTAAAATTTTTGTGATATAAAACTTGTATTCTTTCATAAAATGTTTTGGAAGTGGGGTCAAAAACCCCGCTTTTTTGTTAAAGGAAAAAGTAAATGCATAAACATCCGGTTGAGGATATTGTGACGCCGACTATAGAGAATCTGGGCTTTGAGGTGGTTCGGGTTATGACTATCGGCAATAAGAATCCGACTCTGCAAATCATGATCGAGCGCAAAGATCGTAAAAATCTGGTGGTTGAGGATTGCGCGACGGTCAGCAGAGCTGTTTCAGAAGTTTTGGACGAGAATGATCCTATTGACGGTGAGTATTCTTTGGAGGTCAGCTCTCCGGGGCTTGATCGTCCGTTAACCAAGCCGGAACATTTTTCGCGTTTTGCCGGTTATGAGACAAAGGTTGAAACCACAACGGAAGTTGATGGCCGGAAGCGTTTTAAAGGAAAAGTTTTGAGCATTGATGATAAAGACAATGTTCTGTTTGAAATGGACGGGGTTGATTACACCATTCCGTTTGAACAAATCAGCAAAGCAAAGCTCGTTTTAACTGACGAACTTTTGAATGAGTATGCCAATGCTCAGGAAGAAGTTGAACTCTAACTATTGATATTGAGGAATATGATGCAAAATTTAGAAAGTATGCCCAGACCTGAAATTATTTTGGTTGCAGATACTGTTGCCAGAGAAAAAAATATTGATAAGGAAGATGTTTTGGAAGCAATGGAAATTGCTATTCAGAAAGCCGGACGTTCCAGATATGGTTTCGAACATGATATCCGCGCCCACATCGACCGCAAGTCAGGCGCTATTACATTGGCCCGTTATCGTGAAGTTGTCGCTTCGGACGAAGATGTGGAGAACGAAGTTACTCAAATGACTTTGGAAGATGCCAAAAGTTATGATAAAAACATCAAAGTTGGCGAGTTTATCATTGATGCTTTGCCGCCGATTGATTTTGGTCGTATTGCCGCTCAGACTGCAAAGCAGGTTATTGTTCAAAAGGTTCGTGATGCCGAACGCAACAAACAGTTTGAAGAATACAAAGAAAAAATCGGCACGATTGTCAATGGTACGGTGAAACGCGTGGAATTCGGCAATGTCGTTTTGGATATCGGCAAAACAGAAGCCGTTTTGCGTCGTGATGAAATTATTCCTCGGGAAAAATTCAAGAATGGCGACCGTGTTCGCGCCTATGTTTTGGATGTTCGTCGTGAAAACAAAGGACCGCAAATTTTCTTGTCCAGAACATGTCCTGAATTTTTGGCTAAGCTGTTTGTTTCCGAAGTTCCGGAAATTTACGACGGTATCGTCAATATTCACGGTGTGGCCCGTGATCCCGGTTCTAAGGCTAAAATCGCCGTTCACAGCGATGACGTGACAATTGATGCCGTTGGCGCTTGCGTCGGTTTGCGCGGTATTCGTGTTCAAGCCGTTGTAACGGAATTGCAAGGCGAGAAAATTGATATTGTTCCTTATTCTGAAGATAAGGCTCAATATATTGTCAGCGCTTTGGCTCCGGCGGAAGTGACAAAAGTGGTTTTGGATGAAGAAAACAATCGTATTGAAGTTGTTGTTCCGCAAGAACAGTTTTCATTGGCTATCGGCCGCCGTGGTCAAAATGTGAAATTGGCTTCCCAGTTGCTGGGTTGTGATATCGATGTTCTGACCGAAGAGCAGGAACAGGAACGCCGCTCCAATGAAAACAAGGTTCGTTCTCAGCGCTTTATGGAAGCTTTGGATGTTGACGAAATGATTGCTCATCTGTTGATTGCCGAAGGTTTCTCAACGGTTGATGAAATTGCTATGGTTGCTCTGAGCGAATTGGCTGAAATTGAAGGCTTTGATGAAGATGTCGCCAAAGAACTTCAAAACCGCGCTCAGGAATTTATTGCCAAACGCAATAAGGAATTTGAAGAAAAGAGCAAATCATTGGGTATTGATGAAAAACTTCAGGGTGTTGCCGGTTTGGATCAGGATATGCTGATTGTTTTGGCCAGCAACGGCGTTAAGACTGTTGATGATTTGGCAGACTTGGCAACAGACGAATTAATTGAAATTTTGGGTGAAAACACCATTTCTGTTCAAGAAGCCAACAAAATCATCATGGGTGCCCGTGAGCATTGGTTTGCTGAGGAGTAGTTTGAATTGGTGGGCGGGAGTTTCCCGTCCGCCGTTTGAATTTTTCGGGAAATATGATGAAAAAAGAAGATGTTTTGAGAAAATGCATAGTTACCGGCAAGGTTCAGGAAAAGGACAAAATGCTGCGCTTTACGGTAACGCCGGATTTGACGGTTGTTCCTGATTTTAAAAAGAAATTGCCGGGGCGTGGTGTTTATGTGACAAACGCCAAGAGTGTTCTCAAGACAGCAATAGAAAAAAACTTATTTGCAAAGGCAATGAAAAACAAAGCTAAGGCGAATGCCGAGCTGGAAGTTTTGGTTGAAAATCTGTTGCGCAAGAAAGCTTTGGATGCCGTTTCTTTGGCGCGAAAAGCCGGTGTGTTGTTGACGGGAATGGATAAGGTTTCCGAAGCGCTGAAACATCAAAAGGTTGCTTTTGTTCTGGAGGCTTTGGATGCCGGAGCGGACGGTGAGAAAAAAATTGCTTCCGCCGCTAGAGATGTTGAGGTTTTCAGGTTGTTTGATATTGAGGAGTTGGATACGGCGCTAAATAAAGTAAATACAGTTTATGCAGCCTTTTTGAAAAGCGAGATGGCCAAAATGGTTTGTAACGAATTTAATAAATTAGCCGATTTTTTGAATTCATAAGTTTTGATGAAATGAATGGAGAATAGTTTATAATGACGGAAGATAATGCAAAAAATAAACTCACATTATCAGGTAAATCGACCCTGACGCTGAAAGGTTTGGGGGATGCCGCCAGATCTCATAACCGTGATGGTAAAAAAGTGGTTCAGGTTGAGGTGCGTAAAAAGAGAATTATTACGCCGAATGCGGTTAAAACAGAAAATAAAGTTGAAATTGACGAAGCAACGGCCAATAAATTGCGCCTGATTGCGGAAGCAAAGGAATTTGAACAAAAACGTCGTCAGGAAGAAGAAGAAAAGTCCCTGATGCGTCAGAAGCAAAAAGAGCAGGAAGAAGCCGAGCGCAAACGTCGGGAAGAAGAAGCAAAGGCAAAAGCGGAAGCCGAAGCTCGCAAGGCTAAGGAAGAGGCTGCCGCAGCTGCTGCCCAGCAACCGGAATCCGACAATCGGATTTTGAATAAAATTAAAGATAAAAAGTCCAAAGACTTTGATGATGACGATGAAGATGAGTTTGATAACAAAAAGGCAAAACGCATTGTCAATCGGGAAGACGCTTTTGAGCAAGAGCGCAAAAAAGTAACCAAGCGCAGTTTTGAACCGCAGCGTCGCGGCGGTAAGTTTAATATCAACAACTTCCACTCCGATGATGACGATGATGATTATGGTTTCGGAGGCGGTCGCCGTCGCTTTAAGAAAAAACAACCGAAGCAGGTTCAGCAGGTTGCTCCTCAGGAGAAAGTTATTCGTGAGGTTATTATTCCCGAAGTTATTACCGTTCAGGAATTGGCCAACCGTATGGCGGAAAAGAGCGCCGATGTTGTTAAAAAATTGATGGCTTTGGGCGTTATGGCGACCATTAACCAACCGATTGACGCTGATACGGCGCAAATTGTTGTTGAGGAGTTTGGTCATAAGTTTAAGCGTGTTGCCGACAGCGATGTTGAGCAGATTTTGGATGCGGAAGAAGACACCGCGGATAAATTATTGCCGCGTGCGCCGGTTGTGACCGTTATGGGACACGTTGACCATGGTAAAACTTCTTTGTTGGATGCTTTGCGTGAAACCAACGTTGTTGCCAAAGAGGCCGGCGGTATCACACAGCACATCGGTGCTTATCAGATTACGGTTCCGACAGGCGACAAGATTACCTTTATTGATACGCCGGGGCACGAAGCGTTTTCCGAAATGCGCGCTCGTGGTGCCAAGGTGACCGATATCGTGGTTTTGGTGGTTGCCGCCAATGACGGTATCATGCCGCAAACGGTTGAAGCTATCCGCCATGCTCAGGCCGCGGAAGTGCCGATTGTAGTGGCTATTAACAAAATCGATTTGCCGGGGGCAGATCCGATGAAAGTTAAGACCGCGTTACTGCAACATGGAATCGGTGTTGAAGAAATGGGTGGTGAATGCTTGTGCGCGGAAGTTTCAGCCAAGAAACGCATCAATATTGAAAAATTGGTTGAAGCGATTTTGCTACAAGCGGAAATGCTTGATTTGAAAGCTAATCCGGATCGTCGTGCCGAGGGTGCGGTTATCGAAGCCAAAATGGAAAAAGGCCGTGGTTCGGTGGCAACGGTTTTGGTTCAGAAAGGAACTCTCAGAATCGGTGATGTCTGCATTGCCGGTAAGGAATGGGGACACGTTCGCGCGATGTTTAACGAACATGGTCACAAGGTGTTTGAGGCTGGTCCGGCTACTCCGGTTGAGGTTCTCGGTTTGCAGGGAACACCGTCTGCCGGTGATGATTTCTCTATCGTTAATGATGAAAACCAAGCCAAAGAAATTACCGGTTATCGTATTCGCAAGGAACGTGACGCTAAGTTGGTCAAATCAGCCAAGTCGGCGATGGAATTGATGCTTGATAAGATTAAATCAGGTGAAGTTAAGCACTTGCCGATTATCATCAAGGCTGACGTTCAAGGGTCTATTGAGGCGATTGAAGGCACAATCAAAAAGTTGTCCAATGACGAGGTCGGTGTTCAGGTGTTGCACTCCGCTGTTGGTCCGATTTCCGAATCCGATGTGACTTTGGCGAAGGCTTCTCATGCTTTGGTTGTCGGCTTTAACGTTCGCGCCAATCCGCAGGCTCGTGAAATGGCACGCCGTGATGGTGTTGACATCAAATATTATTCAATCATTTATGATGTGCTGGATGATGTTAAGAAAGGTTTGGAAGGAATGCTTTCTCCCGAACTTAAAGAAAAAATCCTCGGCTATGCTGAAATCCGCGAGGTTTACAACATTACCGGTGTTGGTAAAGTCGGTGGTTGTATGGTTACCGAAGGCATGGTCAAACGTGGTGCGAAAATCCGCTTGTTGCGTGATAACGTGGTTGTTCATGACGGTTCTATCGGACAGCTTAAACGCTTCAAAGAAGACGTTAAAGAAGTCAAAGAAGGTTATGAATGCGGTATCTCGTTTGAAAATTATAATGACATTCAAAAAGGCGACTTTATCGAATGTTATGAGATTGAAGAAATTGCCGCCAAGCTGTAAGGCAAAAGAAAAGGCTTCCTTTCGGAAGCCTTTTCTTTTTAGCGGATATAAACCGTATGCAACATATTGGTTCGCCCTTTGATGTTGAGCGGGAAGCCGGCGGTAATGATGATGTGTTCGCCTTTTTTGGCATAGCCGTTTTTAACGGCGACCTTAACGGCTTCTTCTTCAACTTTGTCAAAGCTTTTGAAGCTGGCTTTGTTGAGGAATGGTTTCACGCCCCAAACCAAAACCAAACGTCTGGCGACTTCAACATCCGGTGTCAAGGCCAGAATCGGCAGATACGGACGTTCTCTGGCGTTGAGGAATGTGGTCAGGCCTGATGTTGTATAGCTGACAATCGCTTTAACGTCTTTGAGTACGCAAGATAATTCTGTTGCCGCATAGGTAATGGAATCGGCTTCCGAAGCGTTGCACGGATGGTGGCGGGAGTTTTGCAACAAATCATAGAACAGAGGATCGTTTTCGACCTGAGAGATGATTTTGTGCATCATGGAAACTGCCTCGACCGGATATTTGCCGGCGGCGGTTTCGGCAGACAACATCACCGTGTCGGCACCGTCATAAACCGCGGTGGCCACGTCGGAAACTTCGGCGCGGGTCGGGTTCGGATTGTTAATCATTGATTCCAGCATCTGCGTGGCGACAATGACCGGACGGGCATGTTTGCGGCAGGCGGCCACAATGCGTTTTTG
>CATGXW010000007.1 GCA_949542085.1 uncultured Alphaproteobacteria bacterium | reverse complement strand
TGTCTACGGCTTGGGCGCCAATGTTTATCTGCCTGACGCCGTCGCCGGCATCTTTGCGGCCAAACAACGTCCTTTGTTTGATCCTTTGATTTCGCATATTGCCGATATTGACTTCTTGCCGGAATACGCGCAAACAGACCAACGCGTCATGGATTTGGCCAAACATTTTTGGCCCGGACCATTGACCTTTGTGCTCAAACGCAAAGATAACAATCATCAGCTCGACTTAGTCTGCTCCGGTCTGCCGGCCATCGCCGTACGCATGCCTAACCACCCCTTAGCGCTTGAGCTTATCAAAAACGCCGGCGTTCCAATTGCTGCTCCTTCCGCCAACCGTTTCAAAAGCATTTCACCCACCACGGCTCAACACGTTCGTGACAGTTTGGGCGATAAAGTTGATATGATTTTAGACGGCGGACCATGCGCAATCGGGGTGGAAACCACCATCATTGACCTGACAACCAAAGAAATCGTGATGCTCCGCGCCGGAGGTCTGGCCAAAGAAACCATTGAAGATTTCACCGGCGAAAAAGTTATCATCTCCCACGGCAGTCCCGACAAACCTTCCGCCCCCGGACAACTTCTCAAACACTACGCCCCGTCAATGCCGATGCGCATTAACGTCAGCGAAGAAGATGTCCATTCTGATGAATTCTTTATCGGATTTGGCAATGTCAAAAACGCTCATTTAAACCTAAGCCCGAGCGGCAATCTACGTGAAGCCGCCGCCAATTTGTTCTCTTTTATGAGGTTAGCTGAAACACACAAAGAATACAGAGGCATCGCCATGTCTCCCATTCCGGAAACCGACTTGGGATTGGCAATCAACGACCGCATCCGCCGCGCCTCTTATAAAGAATAAAATTTTCAGAAATGATAATAGACGCTTGACTTGCTTCCTCGTTTATGGTACATTTACACCATAAATTAACAAGTTAAAAACTATTAAAAAATTACCATACCATGACAACTTTCGTTTCTATCGTAGGCTACGCCTTTTCAGGAATCGGCATGTCTTTAATATTCATTACCGGAATACACGGCCTGTTCTTCGACAAAGAAGAGTATAAAAAACTCTGAAATGTTCATCATTCTAAAACAAACCCCGAAAAGATCCTCAACATCTTTTCGGGGTTTGTTTTTAACTTAATTATTGTACAACAATCTCTTTTTTCGGAGCCGACTGATAATCATCGACAGCTTCTTCAACCGCATTACCGGTATCTTTTACAATCTGTTTGGTTCCGTCACCAACTTGGTTGACCACTTCGCCGACGGTTGTCGTCTTATCAATATTGCCGTCATAAATTCCTTTACCGACCAAAAAGATAACAACCAATAAAATCAAATAAAAAACATACTTCAAAAATGTTCCCATAATCTGTCTCCCTAAATAACAATGTCTTAATAAAGATAATACCCTTCGACTTCTTTTCAAGTACCACTTGGAGCAAATTTCAATTGCCAAACGCTTGCTTTTATAATAGAATACAAACATCAAAAAATTAATTATATATAGATATGAAAAAATCAATCAAACTTGTTGCCGCCTACACCATCGGTATTATAACAGGCGTTCTCTGCAGCACTCTGTTCGGCGGCATAGGCTTTATCAGCGGAATATGCTTTCCTATCATCGGAAGCTTTGCCGCCGGTTTTATCAATGGTATCATTGGCATTATTATCGGCATTTGTATCGGAAAAACAACCACAGACTGCCTTAAAAACTGAAATCAAACCTCGCCATGCGAGGTTTTTTTATCTCTTCCCACAAAAAAAGCACTCCGAAGAGTGCTTTTTTTGTAACATAACTTATCATTCTGCCAGAGGATCAATATCCGTTTCTGTTTTTGCCTCCGGAGCGTCGGCGGGAACAAGACTTTGTAATGTTCCGATAGCTTTTTTACGCTTCAGCTTATTAACAAATTTCATAGAACGCTGAGCATCCCATTTCTTTTTGCCTTCTTCACGTTGGAAAATCGTCTGATAAACCTCAATCGCCTGATCAAACTCAGACAACTTGGTCAGGCAACTTGCCAACCCGTCATAGAGTTTATGGTGATAACGGTTACCGATAATAGTCTGTGCTTTTTTGTAACATTTCAACGCGTCGTTGAATTTCATCATTTTTTGATAAACAAAGCCGATACTGATCCAAGCTTGAATCTCACGACTGTCAATATTCAAAATTTTGGTAAAGCATTTGATGGCTGAGTTGTTGTCTCCCATCAACTGATAAGTCACACCGACACCGTTCCAAGCTTTAATATTGTTTTTATCAGCAGCCAAAACCTTCTTGAAAAACGCTATCGCACGATCATATTGCTTCAACTTTTGCAAAGTAACGGCCACGCTGAGCAATGATTGTGCGTGTTTGTTGTCAATTTTCATTGCCTGTTCAAGAACATCAAGAGCTTCCTTGTAGGCAAACATGTGTTGTAAAGCGATTGCCTTACCGTTCAAAGCTTCCAAAGATGTCTTATCAATTGCCACCGCTTCATTAAAACACAAAATCGCGTCTTTATACAAGCCGCGCATACTCAGGGTCACCCCCTTATTATTCAAAACCTCAACAGAAGTCGGATTCAATTCCAATGCTTTGTCAAAGCATTCCACAGCCTCGGTATAGCGGCTCAGTTTCTGAAACGCAAACCCCTTTGAATTCATGGCTTTCCATGAATCTGGCTGTTCGGCAATCGCAGCATCAAACTGTTCGATTGCTTCTTTATACATCCCTTGATCGAGCAGTTCTTGCCCTCTTTTATAAGCTGTATTATCGTTAGATTTAACCATATCTTTTCTCTTTACCTATGATAAGTTACAAAATAATTCATTCATAAGCTACCACTCTTCCCCAATCTTGTCAAGAAAAGCATTATAAAATTTTCAAGTTATCAGCAATTTCCGTATCCGTCCGAAAAGCCATCATCTGACACCCGAAGCGCCGGCAAAAAGCCCTTAATTTATCTCGTTTATCGGCAAAATACTTTTGATAATCTTTCCGATAAATTTTGGGAGAGCTGTCAAAAATCAGTCTTTTTCCATTATATTCCGCCATATATTCCCCCGCTTTGGGCGGATTTTCCTCCAACACGTCATAAACATTCAGAATATGTAAGCGGCTTTTATGCGCCAAAGCGGCCATCTGTGCAAAAATACCATCATCAAACGCCGTAAAATCACTGATAACAAACACATCGGACTGATGTCGCACGTTTTGCTCCAAAAGTTTAAATGACTTAACGGCACCGCTCTCATCAACCTCCGGATGTTGTAAAGCCGCTTCCGACAATGATGAAATCTTTTTAAACACGGCCATCATCTGTCCCCGATTATTCTGAGGCTTAAACAACCAAGACTTTTGCCCGTCAAAAATCACACAGCCGAACCGATCTTTATTCTCAAGGGACAACCACCCCAGCAAAGCCGCAATCTTTGACGCCGTGACACTTTTGAATTCCTTTTTGCTGCCAAAAACCATCGGGGCCGATAAATCCAGCCACACATAAATTTCCCGATCCTTTTCTTCGGCAAACAACTTGGTATACGGATTTTGCTTGCGAGCCGTTACACGCCAGTCAATATCCCGAACATCATCCCCAAAAGCATAAGCGCGGATTTCCTCAAACTCCATCCCCCGTCCCTTAAACACCGACTTCACATCACCGGACTGATGGGAAAAGCTTTTTTTGCGATGTTTGGCGCGCAAATACGCCGTATAACGCCGCATGGCGACCAAATCCTCTAACGAAGCGTAAAGGCCGCTGTGCGCGTCATCCTGATGTTTCTTGCCAAACCATTGTTTAAACATGCAAACCTCTTATCAGGGCAACGGAACCAATTTCAAAATCTTTTTAATCACGTCATCAGTCGTCATCCCTTCCGCCTGCGCCTCAAACGTCAGAATAAGGCGATGACGCAAGATATCATAAACAACGGCCTGAATGTCATCAGGTGTCACAAAATTCTTCTCATGCAACCACGCATGAATTTTTGCGCATCTGTCCAAAGCCAACGTAGCGCGCGGCGATGCCCCGTACATTACAAACCCGGCCATTTTCGCATCATATTTTTCAGGATGACGGGTTGCCATAATCAACTGCACCAAATATTCTTCAACGGCCTCGCTCATATGAACCTGCAAAGCCTCTTCTCTGGCCAATAGAATATCCTTAATATCCAAGCTGACCGGTTGTTGAACGGTCTTATTTCCGTTGGCAATTTCCTGACGCACCAAGCGCAGAATTTTTTTCTCCGCCGCCGCATCGGGCTGATCAATTTTAATATACATCAAAAAACGGTCCAACTGGGCTTCCGGCAGATTATAAGTTCCTTCCTGCTCAATCGGGTTCTGTGTCGCCAACACCATAAACAACTGTGGCAAAGCAAACCTTTGTCCACCGATACTAACCTGACGCTCGGCCATTGCTTCCAACAAAGCAGATTGCACTTTGGCCGGCGCGCGGTTAATTTCGTCCGCCAAAATCAAATTGGCAAAAATCGGACCTTTGCGAAACTCAAACTTTCCTTCGGAAGCCACATAAATTTCACTTCCGGTAATATCGGAAGGCAACAAATCCGGTGTAAACTGAATGCGGTTATATTGCGCCTTAATCGATGAAGCCAATGTCTTAATCGCCTTCGTCTTAGCCAGTCCGGGAGCCCCTTCCACCAAAGCGTTGCCATCAGCCAACAACGTAATAATCAGCTTATTGACCAAATCTTCCTGCCCGATAATTTGGCTGTCCATATAGTTTTTAAGCTTAATGATACTGTCAAGAACTTCTGTCATCTGTCTTTCCCTTATTTCTAAAATCCGCCGATACGATTCATAAAGTTATAATACTCGTCCAAAACCGCGTTCTTCATTGTTTCATTCCCCATAAAATCAAACAAATCAATGGATTGTTTGTAATGCGCCTTTGCTCTCTCAAAATCGCCTTCCTGCCAAATAAAGCAGCGATTCGGCCTGAGCATAATGATGAGACACTTTGCCATAAAGATAAACAGACTTCATCAAAGCCTTACGGGCATTGGCGATATCCCGAATAATATAGCGCAGACAACCGATTGCCGACAATGCGGAAGCCTCGCCGAGTAAATCGCCGTTCTCACGATACAAATTACGGCAACGCTCCAAAACATCATGCGCTTCATCATAATTTTTATGCTTCATCTCAATTCTGGCAATTGCCCGCAATGTGGAAGCTTCTTTCAGTCCCGTACCGTCATTTCTGAACAAATCGGCCGCTTTGCGATAAGCAGACAAGGCATCGGTCTCCCGTTCCTCCAACAAAGCAATATAAGCTTCCTGCTCAAAAACCTCTCCCAACAAATCGCGATTATCAATCGCCGCCAAAACGCTCTTCGCTTTTTTCAAATAAGTCCGAGCCTGAGCCAAATTTCCTCTGGCAACGTCAAGTTGCGCCGTTTTTATCAAAATCTCGCCATAGGTATTCTGCGCATAATCAGTATGTTCGACCAAAGCGGCGGCTGCCTTCAAAGCCTTGTCCGCGGCCTCAAAATTATCTAGGCTCAGCTCCAATTCGCCCAGTCTGAACAAAGCAAAAGCCTCGCCTTCGACATCATCGCGCTCGTGATACAAACCGGCGGCTTTTCCATAGTTCTGGCGCGCTTCCTCATAGCTTCCGGCACGCCAAAAATCATCTGCCTTCTGAAAAACTTTTGACGCTTCGGTCACAAATTTCCCCTGACTTGTTCTCGGCATAAAAATTCTCCTTTTCAACGTTCCATTTATAATATATATATGGCGTCAGGATAAAAAAAACAAGCAGAAGATTAGCTATGGATGATATATTTGATTTGAACGACAATACCGCCCCTGTTTATGATAACATCTCAAGCCTGATGCCGACCTGTGCATGGCTTGACGTTCTCAATCCGGAACAAAAAGAAGCGGTAAAAACAACCGAAGGTCCTATTTTGGTTCTGTCAGGCGCCGGCACCGGCAAAACCAAAGTTCTGACCACCAGACTGGCTTATATCCTCCAGCAACACAAAGCCAACCCTTGGGAATGTTTGGTTGTCACATTTACTAACCGCGCCGCCCGTGAGATGAAAGAACGTGTTGAAGGGATGATCGGTGCCATGGCTAATTCCGTCTGGCTGGGAACATTTCACAGCATTTGCGTCAAAATCCTGCGCAACCATGCCGAACTGGTCGGCCTCAACTCAAACTTTACCATCCTCGGCGAAGACGACCAAAAACGCCTGATTAAACAACTGATGGAAGCGGATAATATTGATACGCAAAAATACGCACCCCAAGAGGTTCTTGACAAAATCGGCCGCTGGAAAGACAAAGGCCTGACCGTCGACAAAATCGGCCATGATTTCAAGGAAAACATCACAACCCACCTCTATCAGCGATATCAAGCCCGCCTGATAGAACTAAATTGCGTTGACTTTGGCGATATCATTTTGCACGCGCTGACCATCCTCATGAGTCACAGCGATATTCTCGAAAAATATCAAAACCGTTTCAAATACATCATGGTCGACGAGTATCAAGACACCAACGTCACCCAATACCTGCTCATCCGTCTTCTCTGTCAAAAATACCGCAATTTGTGCTGTGTCGGCGATGATGATCAATCCATCTATTCTTGGCGCGGCGCCGAAATCGAAAACATCCTCCGTTTCAGCAAAGATTTTCCAGATGCCAAAACCATCCGTCTGGAACGCAACTACCGTTCTACGGCAAACATTTTGGCTGCCGCCTCCTGTCTCATCAGCCACAATCAGGGACGTCTGGGAAAAACGCTCAAAGTTGCAGAGAACTCTCCGGCCTGCCAATGCGAAAACTGCAAAATAAAAGTCGTCAGCACTTATAACGGTGAAGAAGAAGCGCAATACACAGTTGATGAGATTGAAGCCCAGACCCGCCAAAGATTCCAATATTCCGATATGGCCGTTTTGGTTCGCACCGCTGCTCAAACTCGCGAATTTGAAGAAAAATTCATGTCCGAAGCCATCCCTTATCAGGTTATAGGCGGTCTCAAATTCTATGAACGAGCAGAAATCCGTGATGCTCTGGCCTATTTTCGCGTCGTCCTGCAACCGCATGATGACTTGGCTCTGGAACGGATTATCAACAAACCGGCACGCGGCATCGGCGCCAAATCAGTTGAAAAATTTCGGGACGAAGCCCGTCACAGCGGCGTTTCTCTTTACATGGCCATTGAAAAACTCTTAAATGAAGGAGCCGTGAGCGGAAAAGCCAAATCATCCCTGACTAAACTAATGGATAACTTTGCCGAATGGCGCAAAATGCTTAATGCCGTCACCCCCAACGAACTGGCTGACCAGATTTTGGAAGATTCAGGCTATATTGATATGCTGAAAATGGATAAGTCGGTTGAAGCCCCCGGACGTCTGGAGAACCTGAAAGAACTCGTCAACGTCATGGGCGATAGCGACAAATATCCGACACTGGCGGACTTTATGGAACATGTCAGTCTGGTAATGGACAAAGACGACATGACCAATGACAACAAAGTCACCTTAATGACTCTCCACTCTGCCAAAGGTCTTGAATTTGACATTGTTTTCCTCCCCGGTTGGGAGGAAAGCCTGTTTCCGCACCAACGGGCTCTTGATGAAGGCGGCAGTGAAGCTTTGGAGGAAGAACGCCGACTGGCTTACGTTGCAATCACCCGCGCTCGTAAAAAACTATACATCTCCATAGCTCACAATCGCCGAGTTTACGGACAATGGCAAAATAACCTCCCCTCTCGGTTTATTAATGAACTGCCACCTGCTAATATTGAAATTTGTAATAAATGCACTAATTTCTATGGTAATACTTCTTACTCGCAAAATAACTATACCAAAAGAAATTCATACCACAATTACAATGATGACGAGGTGTCCTATGGCAACAGTTCTTATCGCGACGACTATCGGAGTACTAATCATAAATCTGTTCATGCAAGTATAATCGGAACAAAAGTCTTCCATGAAGATTTCGGCTATGGCAAAGTCCTTGGCGCCGAAGGAAACAAGCTTGACGTATTTTTTGAAAACAGCGGCCGGAAAAAAGTCATGGCCAATTATCTGACAAAAGTTGACGATGACTTTTAACCAAACGCCGCCCCACAACCACTTAGTAAACTTTGTTTGCTAAATTCGTGCGGTGCAAACGTTCAAGCCATTTTCCGGTTTCCGCGCAAAGCTCTCGCGGACGACAAAGCCTGTCCAGTTCGGTTGCCACTTTTTCTCCGGCTTTCGGATACGGAGCATAAACTTGGCACTCACATTTTTCCCGAGCGCATGAGCTCAAGCAAAATGTCAAACCCCACATCGCCGCCAGATAAAATTTCAAGTTTTTGTTGAGCATTTTTTGTTATCCTTTTGTTTTTCTGTTCCGCGCTTTTTTGCGCTTGTTCCGCCACTTGCCGCTGACATTCTGCCCGAGCCAAAAGGCGGGCTTCCTCAACCCGCCTCTCGCTCCATAACCACAATAGCAAAGCGATAACACCCCAGACAAAACCATTACCCAAAAGCGTCTTAATCTTTGTTGCAATCATGCGTTTCTGCTCCTCTGACAAAACTTACGACACGCGACACATAAAACAACGGCTTTTCGCAAACATGCGTCAACAATCGTCCCACTCCGTCAAATATAGTACGCGCAAAACAAGAACAACCGCCGATAATCCCGTAAATGGTCGTATCCCCCAATCCCGTATCGCGCAGAAGCAATCCGATAACAATCGCCAACGTTACGGAAGCGGCAACTTCCTTCACATTTTCCAACCAAGGCTTTGCCGGACGGATAATCAAAGACAAAATCCCGAACACTAATCCGATAAAACCAAAATCAGCGGCAAGATCTTTTATTTCCTTGAGCATCTTCGCCTCCTATTCAATATCATTAAAAAAATAATGATTTCCGATAATCACGCACGGTGTCTTTCCTTTTGCAAAAGAAGGACAAGAACATCCCTGCGGATTGTAGTAATGTGTCGCTCCGTAAGTAACATCAACCAATCGCTGTCGCACTGCGTCACTTGCAATCGCCAAACATTCCCGATAAACGGCATTATCCGCTCCGACTGTTTCTATCACCTTTTTATTCGCATCACTATCAAGCCAACACGAAAATTGAAACGGCTTCAAACAAGTCTCTGCCACACTAAGCAAACGATGCCCGTTCACAATTTTATACCCCGCCTGTTTTCGAAACTTAATCCGATTCATCACCACATTGGCCACGGCGATTTTTCCGCTACGGTTTTCTCCTCGCGCTTCCCCATAAATTGTCCGCGCCAAAATATCAATATCATCACCCTTGTTCATTTTCCTTACTCCTAATCGATTTCATCACCGGGAATATCTGCATAATCAATATCTCCTTCCTTTACCAAGATATATACGCCACATCTGGACACAGCGGTAAGAACCGTGCTCCATCTGGTCATAATAATCGATGAAACCAATGCCGGCTCATCAAAATAATAAACCATCTTTTTGACGATATTACGACTAAAAGAACTATTGGATGTCTTCACTATTTCACTGATACCGTTTGCATAACGTACCGCAAGTGCCAACTGTGAAACATCATTACCGGCTCCGGACAACTTTATACAAACACCATAGACTTCTCGGGGCGACGGAAAATCAATACCGGGTCCCGCATGAATAAGGAGATTCATATTAGACTGATAAATACGCGAAACATCGTACAGCGTTGATGAAAAATCACCATCATACCACGCAGCGTCACTTCCGGCCATACTTCCTGTTTGCCGAATAACCCGATATCCGGTTTGGCCTCTGTAAAATTCCTTATTTCCGGTACAATCACCATACTCTGTTGTTGCATTCCAAGTTGCTTTGCTCAAGGTTGCCAAAACAGGCGTAACATGCAACCATTTTTTCGGCCTGTTCTGATACACCAACCGCTCACCTTTATAAATTTCAGAAACTTCATTCCCGCCATAATACACTGCGGAAATTTCGGACTTTTTTGCCATCACCCCCATTTTTCCTCACTCCGTAACAAAATAAAAAACATGTTCATCCGGTTCTTCCGGCAACGAGGAAACAACCTGAAATTTTTGCCCGATCCAAGCTGTCGTCGCCGGAAAAGTTTCATTAGATGAAACATCAACCGTCGGAATCTGCGGAGCAAGCAAAAAAATCTTGTTCCCGTCGAGCGTTTCATCTCCGCTCTTATGCACCAGATTTTCCGCTTCCATCGAAGCGGCAATTTCCTGAACCTGCAATAACTTATCCGCGGCTTCAATTGCACTAACGGCTGCCTCTGCCGCATAAGAAGATGCCCCGACCTCGCTTCCGGCCGCAGCATCCGCCTGCGTTGCCGCCGCCTGAGCGCTTTGTTGCGCCAAGGCCGCATAATTTCCAGCTTCCGTCACAGATGCGGCGGCGGCATCAACCAAACCAACTAGTTCCGGCTCAATCTCCTGAGCAACATAGCTTTGTACGGCAGGACAAGCCACATCTGTAACATACGATTGTACCGCCGGATAAGCCGTTTCAGTAACATACTCGGCAACCTTATCGCTGGCTTTCTTACCTTCCGCGTCAATTTCTTCCCGAAAATCAGCAAAAACCGCTGCGGCATAATCATCAATCTGAGGTTTAGCCTGTTTATCAACATAAGCCTGAATTTCCTCTTCTCCCGACTTGATATAAAAAAGAGGCACATTAATATCCAGCTGCACCTCATCCTGAAAAATAACATCTATCGGCTGTTCCGGCACATTCTCCAAAACAACCACTTCCGTATTTCTTTCCACCATCATGATTGAGTTACCTCCTCTGTCACGACAAACACCCCCACCTGATTAATTTCCTGAGGAAATACCGTATGAACATCCCCGTTTTTCAATGTTAGTTGAATATCTGTTTTATAAACTCCCGGTTCAACATCCGTATCGTCAGGCAACAATTTCAAACGAGCTTTACCGGATAAAACATCAATCACCTCGCCGCTTTTCGTAAACAATAAATCTCCATCTTGACGCCGCACGCTCATTTTCAAAAGGCATTGACTCAAGTCCATCGGTTGAAGCTCACCATGTCGAAACTGCATAACGATATCAAAACTATCCCCCTTCCTGACAACAATCTTATTTCTGCTCATTTGTCCGGCCATGTTCTTACTCCTTTTTTGCCTTAATAAAATAATTAATCGCCACATTTTTCATCCGCGTTTCCTCCACGACATTTTCAACACCTTTAACGCCGCTTGATTTACCGCCGGTTGCCGGATCTGACGAACCGCGCAAATAAGCGCCGTACCACTCGCCTGTTCCGTTACCGGTCAACGTCTTTTCCGGAGAAATATCATTATTACCACCGCTGTTCGCCGAATTAGCCACCCAGTGATGGTGCTCACCGACACTATCTCCCTGATAGCTGCCCAAAACACGTCCGCTGTCAAATCCGCGCCCGCAATCCAAACCGCGTAAAACAACGCCACGGCAATCGGGCAAATTAAATGTGGTCACTTCATTACCGGCGCCAAACGCATCACCGACAACAGCATACAAGTCGGCATAATCACTGCGGTTGACTTCTCGTCCATCGCACAGCAACCAATTATCATGATCATTTTGTTGTGCCGATGCTTTGATATCTCCCAGCACCGCCGAACAATTGATAACGCCGGTCAACAATTCTTTTAGGTTTTTGATGGCGTTATCCATCTGTTTTTTATTAGTCGCATCTCCATCCAAGCTCCCTTGCGCCAAATTTTTAATCTGAAAATTTCCGATATCCAAATTCGCCTGCATCGGCACACGCCCGTCACGCAGTAATGTCAGGGACAACCCTTCGGCCAAATTATCATCTTCTTCATCATGATGGTCTGTCACAATATCGATATCATTGATTCTGTCATCTTCCCAATTGTGCAAACGACTG
>CATGXW010000006.1 GCA_949542085.1 uncultured Alphaproteobacteria bacterium | reverse complement strand
TATACGTTTCACAAGTTTTAGATCCTACATCTTTACTGTCCTCATCAACTCTTTTACCGCCATGACTCTTGTTGTTTTTCAGATAATCCGGCAACCATGTCACTTTGGCAAGCTGATAACTTTCGCCGGAAACAGAGAATGAGTCCGATTCAAGTGGTGTAGGGTTTTGTTTTAAGAGGAGAGAAGCTACAGCTTCATCTGCATATAAAAACACGAATAAAGCCAAACATAATACTAATCGATAATGTTTCATGACAGCCTCCTTTGCTTAAAATAGAACCGGACTCACCTTTCTATTTTAACAAAAAGCCATCAAATGTCAACCAACAATCGCAAGGGGAGGACAAAAATAAAAAGCCCCTCATGCGAGGGGCTTTGTTTTTCATCCGGCGCTTACTTCGTCAAAGCTAACGTATCTCTGGCAATTGCCAGTTCCTCATTCGTCGGAACGACAAAAGCGCGAACCTTAGAACCTGATTTGGTAATTTCAACAATATCACCACGCTTAGCATTTGCTTCTTCATCAATCTCAATTCCCAGATAGCTCAAACGCTCTAAAACCAATTGACGAACCAACGGAGAGTTTTCACCGACACCGGCCGTAAAAACGATCGCATCAACACCGCCTAAAGCAGCGATATAACCGCCAATACATTTAACAATGCTGTAAATATAGGCTTTCATCGCATTTTTCACATCTTCCTCACCACGCAGATACGCTGCTTCAAAATCGCGAGAATCACTATATCCGGTCAAACCGGCTTTACCGCTTTTCTTATTCAGCATTTCGGTAACCTCATCCGGTGTCATCTTTTGTGTCTTCATAATATACAAAGGAATACTCGGATCAATATCACCACAACGTGTGTCCATCACAATACCGGCCAACGGTGTCATTCCCATAGACGTGTCGATACATTTGCCGTCCTTAACCGCCGTAATTGAAGCACCGCTACCGATATGGCAGGTAATGATTTTACTGTTGGCGCCAATCAGTTTTGCAGCCTCTTCTGCCACAAATTTATGAGATGTACCATGCGCCCCGTAACGACGAATTTTGTAACGGGCAATCTGCTCTTTCGGCAAAGCATAGGTATAAGCCTCATACGGCATTGTCTGATGAAACGCAGTATCAAACACAGCCACTTGCGGCATCTTGGGATAATCTTTCTTGACCGCGCGGATAACCAAAGCGGCGGGACCATTGTGCAAAGGTGCCAAAGCAGCCAATTCTTCAATTTGTTCAATTACTTTTTCATCAATCAACGTTGATGCCTTGAAGATATCTCCCCCCTGAACCACACGATGACCGATAGCCTGAATTTCATCAAGACTGCTAACCACACCGTCGAGCAACAATTTCAAAACTTCACGCAACGCCGTTTCATGATTGGGCAACTCAACAGTCACTTCTTTTTTACGACCATCGGCATATTTAATACTGACAGTGGAAGGGCTGCGGTTAATACGATCGGCGTTTCCCTTGGCCACAACATCATATGTATCACCATTGATGTCAAACAATTGATATTTTAAGGTCGAAGACCCCGAATTCAAAACCAAAATTTTCATATTCGTTCCTTAAATTACTTTTGAGACTGTAAAACTGTCAACGCGACCAAACCGACAATGTCCTCGGTTGAACAACCACGGGATAAATCGTTAATCGGTGCGTTTAAACCTTGCAACATCGGACCGTAAAGTTCGGCTCCGCCCAAACGTTGCACCAATTTATAACCGATATTTCCGGCATCGATATTCGGGAAAATCAAAGTATTCGCATGACCGGCCACATTTGAATCCGGAGCTTTTTTCGCGGCAACAACACCATCCAATGCGGCATCAACCTGCAACTCACCATCCAACAAAACATCTTTTCCGGCAAATTCAGAAGCCAGAGCCTCCTTCGCCAATCTTGTCGCCTCACGAACTTTATCAACGCTTTCGCCTTTTCCCGAACCATAAGTGGAATAAGACAACATGGCAACTCGCGGTGTATCCCCCAGCTGCAAAACCGATTCGGCTGTCTGCAAGGCAATATCGGACAACTCTTTGGCTGTCGGATTAATATTAATGGCACAATCTGAAAAATAAAACATTTTACCGTTGCAAACCACGACAAAAATCGAAGAAACGCCTCTGTCCTTGCGAGCGGATTTAATAATCTGCAACGCCGGACGAACCGTATCGGCCGTAGAATGATTGGCGCCGGAAACCATACCGTCGGCTTCGCCGGACTTAATCATCAATGTTCCGAAATAATTGGCGTTCAGAGCTGTTTCATCCGCTTTTTCTTTCGTCATGCCTTTATCTTTGCGCAATTCGTAAAGCAATTCGGCGTATTGTCCGAGCTTTTCGGATTTTGCCGGATTAACCAGCTGAATACCGTCAAGCGACCATCCTTTATTCTTATAATATTCGGTAATTTCTTCGCAGTCGCCCAACAAAACAATTTTAGCCACCTTTTCTTCAGCGCAAATATGAGCCGCTTCCAAAACGCGTTCATCCTCGCCTTCCGGCAAAACAATTGTTTTGCCCAATTTTCTGGCCTGAACAATAATTTTATTGATATAATCGCTTTTCAACATTGTATCTCCTCGCCTCACGCAATATATTAACCACAGTTTTCTTACTGTTTATAACAATTTTTCTAATGTTTACACTTATCGGAATCAAAAGTCAAAATATCTTTTGATTATTTGTTCAAAGTATAATATTATCGCCTCAACAAAACATTAGGCTAAGGAGCATACCATGGAAAAAACCCTTTCAATTATTAAACCAGACGCTGTTGAACGCAACATTACCGGTCAAATCAACGCCATGATAGAAGGAGCCGGTTTACGCATTGTCGCTCAAAAACGTCTGCATCTGAGCAAAACACAGGCTGAGGAATTTTATGCCGAACACAAAGGCAAAGCATTCTTCGCCAATCTGGTTGATTTCATGACCTCTGCTCCGGTTGTGGTTCAGGTCTTGAAAGGCGAAAACGCCATTTCTCATTACCGTGAAATCATGGGAGCGACCAACCCGGCCGTCGCCGAAGAAGGAACAATCCGCAAAACATTTGCCCTGTCCATTGATAAAAACTCGGTGCACGGTTCAGATTCTCCGGAAAGCGCCGCGCGAGAAATCAACTTCTTTTTCAGCAACATTGAGATTTTTGAATAAATGTTAAAAAAACTGTTGGTCATAGCGACATTCCTGTTGGGAACATGCGCCATCGCTTTATCGGCTCAAGCGGCTGATGAACGATTTGCTGTTGACGTCAATGTTGACGTGACCGACAGTAATGCCTCCTTGGCGCGGGAACGCGCCATGAATGAAGCCCATCGTGCCGCCATCGTGGAAGTCGCTAAACGCATTACCACAACAGAAGGTGCAATCCGCCTGGGATCAATGACTGATGAACAACTCATTAATTTCATCAAAGAAGTCTCCGTAAACAGCGAAAAATCATCAAACATCCGCTATATTGCCAGCTTGCGGGTTGTTCTTAATGAAAATATGCTTCGCCAATATATGGAGGAACGGCAAATTCCTTTGTTGGCTGACAACAACAGCCGCATATTGATTATTCCGATATTCAGAGAATTTGAAAACGATAAACCCTTACTATGGGAAGGCGGCAACCTTTGGCGTTTGGCTTGGGAAAACTCTTCAGGCAACAACAGCATAAAATTCATCCCTCTGGCCGCCAGCGGCACGAATTACATGCTTATTGACGCCAACAAAGCCGCAGCAGCCGACGGAGAAGCCTTAAACAAACTGATGATGGTCAACGGCGCTGATGATGTCTACGTCTTAGACGCTATGTATGACGGGATCGACGGTTTGCTCATCCAAGCCACCTCATACAAAGGCAGTCACAAGACAATCAAAGTCGCCGGAGACAGAAGCTCTGGCATTGAACTTTTCAAAGATGCCGTAGCCGAAGCAAAATTACAACTTGAACAACAATATCAAGAACAAAACTTGCAGGAAAACAACAAAGAAAATGCCCAAACCGTTGTCTTTGATTTTCGCACCTTGTCGGAATGGATAAGAACGGAACAGCTGTTACGCAAACTCCCCGGCGTGCAAGATATTGAAACTCAGGCAATGGGTACCAACAGAATCCAATTCAACATTGTTTTTAACGGTTCTTTGGATAAGCTTCTGTATGCCTTGCGTGAAAAATCCTACACATTAACAGATACCGGCAGCTACGCTGTTCTTGAAAAACTATAGGAGCCATTATGGTCGCAGAAAAAAAAGCAAGCAACAATTGGATAATTTGGTTGACCATTTTTGTTTTCTTTTGTGTGGCCGTTTATGTTCTGCGTTCGGTTCTGCTCCCCTTTGTTGCCGGAATTGTTATCGGCTATTTGCTGGATCCATGGGCTGATAAATTTGAAAAAATCGGCATTAATCGCACAATTGCCACCATTTTGGTCATGTTATTGGTCGTCGTTATTGTCGTACCGGCACTGCTCATGTTAATCAGCATTATTGATAACCAACTCGGTCATTTCATAAAAGCGGTCCCCGGTTATTTAAACTCGCTATCCCTCAAACTTGAACCGATATTTGCGGAACTGCAAGATAACTTCCCGGGGTTACAACCGGAAAAAATAAGAGAATACCTCAAAAGCAACATGGCCAACGGCTTAAAAATATTAGGAAACATTTTCCGAAGCGTCATCAGCGGCGGTTTTGCTTTCGTAAATATTATGTCTCTGATTTTGATTACGCCGGTGGTTGCTTTTTATATGTTGCGCGATTGGGATAAATTCATCGCCAACATGGACAGTCTGCTACCCAAACATTCCAAAAAAACAATCGAAAACCAAGCTCGTGAAATCGACCGGATCTTGGCTTCATTTATTCGCGGACAATTATCTGTCTGCGTTTTGCTGGGAACATTTTACGGTGTCGGACTCTATCTCGTCGGTTTGGATCTGGGAGTTCTGGTTGGCTTTCTGGCCGGTATCATCTCGTTTATTCCCTACGTGGGCTCAATCTTCGGCTTTGTTGTCAGCGTCACCATCGCCTGCGCCCAGTTTGACACCTTGTTACCGATTATAAAAGTTATATCCGTATTTGTTATCGGACAATTTATTGAAGGCAACTTCCTCACACCCAAACTCGTTGGCGATTCGGTTGGACTGCATCCGGTATGGATTATGTTTGCCCTGCTGGCCGGCGGCGTCTTGCTCGGCTTCTTGGGATTAATGATCGCCGTTCCCGTCGCAGCCATTATTGGCGTTTTGGTCCGCCACGCCATCATCAATTACAAAAAAAGCACATTATACAAAGGCTAAGATTTACGAAATCCCTGCGCCACCAAATACGTTTCCGGAGAAGACTGACGACTTGCGTCTGGTTTAAAATGTCCGACCTTGGCAAAATTTTTCTTAGCGTCCGCAAGCAAATTCCCTTCTGCCCCGCCTTGAAAAACCTTAGCAATAAAAATTCCTCCGGAAGACAAAACCTCTTTGGCGAACTCATACGCCGCCTCAACCAGACCAATTGTCCGCAAATGATCGGTTTGCTGATGCCCCGTTGTGTTAGCGGCCATATCACTCATAACAATATCAGCCTCGCCTTGCAAAAGTTCCTTTAATTTATCAGCCGCGTCTTCAGATGTAAAATCCTGACAGATGAGTGTCGCTCCGGCAATCGGCTCTGTTTCCAAAATATCAATTCCGACAACCTGTCCGCTTCCCTTATTGCGCTGAACGGCAATTTGCGTCCAGCCGCCGGGAGCGCATCCCAAATCGACAATCGTCTTCCCTTTCCCCAGAAACTTATATTTTTCATCCAGCTGAATAAGCTTAAAAGCTGCGCGGGAACGATATCCCAACCGCTTTGATTCCGCCACATACGGATCGTTCAACTGCCGTTCCAACCATTGATTGGAAGACTTTTTGCGATATTTTGACGTCTTAACACGCACCGCCAAATTATGACGACCTGTAATTTCTTTTGCTGATTTGGTAAGTTTAGCCATTGTTGTCCTTTTCGATTAACTCCGCCACAATCCCGTCAACAGCACTCTTTAACGATGCCGTAAGTTTCGGCAGGCGCAAACCATCATAAATTGTTTTGAAAATAATGCTTCCGGCAATAAAGATATGAGAACGAGCCTCCCCGATATACGGACTGAGTGCCAGTTCTGCCTGCGGCGTTTTGTAAATGTCTGGATTTTTTTCAGCTGCTCCTATCATATCTCGCAAAGCGGTTAATCATTGCCGCCAATCGCAACGGTGTGCTTGAGGTTGCTAAAAACAAAACATCTTGCCTGATATCATCCAACTTGGAAGCTGCGACAAAACCATCAACATATTTCTTTATTTCCTCCCGCAAACGCTTCGCCCCATCCTCATTAGGGTTTTTAAGACCGAAAGCTTCCGAAGAGTTACGAGCTCCCCAATCATATTAATTTTATATAAAAAAATAACGAGAGGAATGGAAACTGTATGAATAATTTTAGCCTCGGCTGTGTTTTCTGCCAAAGTTATCTCTGTCGAGCCGCCGCCCAAATCATAAAGAACCACATAACGGCTTTTGCCTCGAGCATGTTCCAAAGACCCTTTCAAGTTCAGCCGAGCTTCTTCATATCCGTCCACCACTTCTATCGGAATCAGAGATTCTCCATAAACCTGACGAATAAATTCCGAACCGTTTTTCGCCATCCGGCAACTTGCCGTCGCAATTGCCCGCAACTTAACTTTCTCATATTTATCAATGATTTTTTTAAAATTATAAAAACATTTAACACCGCGTTCTATTGCCTCGGGAGTAAAACGCATTTCCGGATACATCCCTTCGCCCAGCTTCGTTTGAGTGCTTTCTTTACACAAACGTTTCCCTTTTTCGTCACAAATCAACAACCGACAGGAATTGGTCCCCAAATCAATTGCGGCATAACAAGGCCTAGTCATTTACAACCTCCTTTTTCTTTTCTCCGTAATAGGAATGATGATTGCCGTTCCGTTTACGGTTAAAAGGATAGCGGCGCTTATGTTTTTTAGAATATGATTTTTTCTTGGCATGCATCATATCAAGCAAAATCCCCTCACGAATCCCCCTATCGGCCACCGTCACCTCTGAAATCGGCCAAAAAGAAGTCAACCCGTCAATAATCGCACAACCGGCCATCGTCAAATCAGCCTTTTGAGCGCCAATGCAGGGATGTTTTTTACGTCCGTCATCTCCCAATCGTTTAATTTTTGCAATCGTCCGTTCAATCTCTTGCATTGACATCGCAATCCCGTCAACCGCCGAACGGTTATAGCGGGACAAATTAAGATGCACGGCCCCCAAAACAGTTACCGTACCGGAAGTACCGATGACCTGAATTTCCTGATTGGCGATAGCCTCTCTGATATGGTGTTTTTCTTCAAACTCGGCTAACAATTTGTGAGTTCTGTCCACAATAGTGTTATAAGCCAGATTAGTCATATCTTGTGATGGAAAAGCTTCTGAAATTGTCACCACGCCATACGGCAGAGAAACAAAACCTTCGATAAACATATTTCCGTTATCGGTCGTTCGCGCTAAAGAAATCTCCGTTGATCCGCCTCCGATATCAAAAACCAAAGCCCGTTTAACATTCCTGCTTAACAAAGGCAAACAACCGACCACCGCCAAACGAGACTCTTCTTTTGAAGAAATGGTTTCAATCACCAAACCGGTTTCCCGTTTGACAATCTCTAAAAACTGCGGACAATTTACGGCGCGCCGACAAGCCGCCGTCGCCACAAAACGCGAACGACAAATCGGAGCATACTCGGCTAAAACACCGGCGCACACTTTCAAGGCATTAACCGTCCGCCGAATGGCATTCCGCGACAGTTCGTTGTTATTAATAATCCCTTCGCCCAACCGTGTAATCTTAGAAAACGTTTCCACAATACGAAAAGATGTCGGGGTCGGAGTTGCAATCACCAACCGGCAGGAATTGGTTCCCAAATCTATCGCGGCATAATTAGAACCCGCAGAACCAAGACTTCCCCCTGCTTGAATAGCCTTAACCGGTGGCTTGATATTTGTTTTTTTACGCCACTTTTGCATTATTTTTTTCAATCAAAACTTATAATATAAAATTACTTGAGGACACTATAACCTATAAATCTGCGTCATACAATATTTTTTATATCCTCTCGCAAAAAAGAAACGGCACTCTTTCAAAATCCCCTATTCTCCGTAAATTTCAAGTCGCACCTGCTGACGCAACTCGTCAATACATACAAGTTCTTTGTTTTCGTTCTCAAAATGCCAATATACCCAACCGTTACACGCCGGAGCATTTTGCGCCGCCGCACCAACCTGATGGATAGATCCTTCCATCAATTCGCTTTTGACCGTTCCGTCAGAACGAATAACCGCGCAATGTTTGCGCCCCGCATCGTATAAGATGTCCCCCGGAGTAAGCAAACCGCGCTCCACCACATTACCGAACGGAATACGTGGTTGACGTTTCTTAGAACTGTATTCCAAACAAACCTGATTTTTCACCGGTTCAACAGCCTCCAATCTGGCCTCTGCTCCGGCAACATAAGACGCGTCTTTTTCAATGCCGATATAGTGACGCCCCAATTTTTTAGCCACCGCACCGGTTGTGCCCGTCCCGAAAAACGGATCCAAAACCACATCGCCGACTTTGGTTGACGCCATAATTACCCGATACAACAATCCTTCCGGCTTCTGAGTCGGATGCAGCTTGTCTCCGTTGCCGTCTTTCAGACGTTCTTTTCCTGTACAAAGCGGAATTTGCCAATCGCTGCGCATTTGCGTATCTTCATTTAAGGCTTTCATCGCCTCGTAATTAAACGTATACTTTGAATTAGGCTTCTTACAAGCCCAGATAAGAGTTTCATGCGCATTGGTAAAGCGAGTACCCTTAAAATTCGGCATTGGATTTGTTTTGTTCCAAACCACATCATTTAAAATCCAAAACCCAAGATTCTGCAAAATATACCCGACACGAAAGATATTATGATAAGAACCGATAACCCAAATCGCGCCATCATCTTTCAAAACACGACGAGCCGCGGTCATCCATTGGCGCGTATATTCATCATAGGCTTCCAAACTCTCAAAATTATCCCATTCCTCATACACCCCGTTAACACTGCTGTTATCCGGACGCGTTAAAGCATCACCAAGCTGAAGATTATAGGGAGGGTCGGCAAAAATAAGGTCAACCGAGTTCTCTTCCATCTCGTTCATAACCTTAATACAATCGTCATTTATAATTGTATTGAGGATTTTTTTTGTTTGCATACTGCTCATTTTAACCAACCATTTTCTGAGGTGTTAAATTCCAACAGCATCAGTATGAGGGTAATTTAGTTAAAAATTATTAAAAGGCAGTCAAAAAATTTTTTCCCAATAAATCAGCCGGCTTCCTGCAACAAAAACTCTTTAATCGGTCGATATGACTTTCGATGTTCCGCAATAACCCCATGTTTTTTGAGGCCCTCAATATGCAACTTTGTTCCGTAACCGGCATTTTTTTCAAATCCGTAATAAGGATATTGCTTGGCCAAATCAGCCATCAACCTGTCTCTATACACTTTTGCCACAATCGAAGCCGCGGCAATGGAATATGACTTCCCGTCCCCTTTAATCACCGTTTGACAAGCGCAAGGAAAATCCTTTGGCGTCCGATTACCGTCAACCAAAGCGGCCAGCGTCTTTTCCGATAAAGCTTCATAAGCTCGTTGCATCGCCATAAACGTCGCCTGCAAAATATTATAACAATCAATTTCCTCAGCGCTGGCTTGCCCGATACCGATACAAAGCTTTCCTTGTTCCTGCGCGGCAAACAAATGCTCATATAAAGCTTCTCGTTTAGCAGCTGTCAATTTTTTTGAATCATTCAATCCTTTGAGTAAAAACTCATCAAGATTTCTGTCCTTGATAACCACTGCGCCGGCAACAACCGGACCGGCCCACGGCCCTCTTCCGGCTTCATCAATCCCCGCAACCGGAAACGCGTATGTGTTTTCCAACTCAAAATCAGGCATTGTTACTCCTTATTCACACTCAGAATGATTTTGCCGTCAACAATACGACAATAGCCGCCAATCGGCAAGGTCGCCATCGGTGTCGTATGCCCGAAATCGACATTGGCAATAACCGGAAGCCCTTTCAACTGCGGAATGGATTTAACAATATACTCAACTTTTTCACGCGTGACCCCCGAAGCTTTCTGAAAACGACCGATAACCAAAGCTTTAACATTTTTGAAATCCGTCTGATAAGCCATCGCCTGCAATCCCCTCCGGAAGTATAACAATCTTCCGCAAACAAAATTGTATCCGCCTCAAAGACCGGACGATAAACCGAACCGTTCAACAACGTCAAAGTTCCCAAATTTCCGCCGACAACAACACCCTCGGCATCACCATTCTGAATAATCCAATGTCCTTCATTGGTTTCAAACGAACGATTCTGCTGATCAATAAACCACAAGTCATCGCTCCATTCGGCAGACGCCTCCAAAGGATATGTTCCGACACCAGACAACATGTTTTTCATACAATCCCAAGTATAATCAAATCCCTTCAACATGCCGAAAGAACTATAATGAGGACCGCTGAACGTCACCAATCCGCTACGGGCATAAATCCCGTTCAACAATGCGGTGATATCAGAAAACCCGCAAAAGATTTTCGGATTCTTTTTAATAAGTTCATAATCTAAAAACGGTAAAAGTTGATTGGAATTAAAACCGCCGATAATCGTAAAAATCGCTTTAACATTATGATCCTGAAACGCCTCCATAATATCGGCGACACGCTGTTCCACCGGAGATGTTCCCATCAAATCCCAGTTATCATCCGTTGTATAGCGGCCAAATGAAACCTTAAGTCCCATTTCGGCAAAACGTTGAGCGGCCAACTCTCTGCTGTCTGTCCCGATAATTTTAATGCCTCTTGACGGAGCAACGATTCTGACCTCATCTCCGGCCTTTAGTAACGGCGGTACAATTTTTTGCATATTCAATCTCCTTTTTGGAATACCCCGTATCATAACGCTCATTTTGCGTTTTTTCCAGCCTTATATCCATTTTATAACGAAAATTTAATCATTAAAAAGCTATAAGAGGCGTAGAAATTACTACAAAAAAAACTATATCGGCTTTGAAAGAATAAGGATTAACCCATGAATATTGACATTTATTTTGCCATCGCGGGCTTTTTACTGCTGCTCTGCGTTTTCGCCAATAAGGTGTCTGACCGCTTCGGTATTCCGTCCTTGTTATTGTTTTTGGGACTGGGCATGCTGACCGGTGTTGACGGCATTGGCAAAATAAACTTTCAAGATTCGCGACTGACCAATTACGTTGGCACGCTCGCTTTAATCTTCATTCTATTTAACGGCGGCCTGATAACAAAATGGAACAATGTCCGCCCGATTTTAATCCGCGGCAGCATCTTGGCAACCGTGGGCGTTTTTCTGACAGCGCTATTCCTGTTCCTCGGCGCTTACTACGTCATTCAGCTACCGTTTGAAATCGCTCTTCTGCTCAGCGTTATCGTGTCGTCAACAGACGCTCCCGCCGTTTTCTCGGCTCTCCGCTCCTCTGGCATCTGCATAAACACCAAAGATAAATCACTTATTGAGTTTGAATCCGCCAGTAACGACCCCATGGCCGTCTTTTTAACAATGGCCGCTCTGGCCGCCATCACCGAACCGCAAGTTTCAGGGAGTTTCTTTATCGGATTTTTCCTGCGCCAAATGTTTATCGGTATCATTTTGGGAATTGCCTTAGGGCGTTTAGCCGCCTATGCACTGCAAAAAGCAAGAATTCCCTACCCCGGACTATACCCCGTTTATGGCATTAGCGTCGCCTTTCTGATTTACAGCCTGACACAATTATCCGGCGGCAGCGGAATCATGGCCGTTTACATCGGCGGCATCGTTATCGGCAACAGCGCTTTTCTATATCGTCGTCACCTGATGCGTTTTAATGA
>CATGXW010000005.1 GCA_949542085.1 uncultured Alphaproteobacteria bacterium | reverse complement strand
AAAATCGAAACGGGATGTGTTTGGCCGCAACTGTTGCCGCCGGAAAGGCCGGAACAGGGAATCTTAATCAGAAAGAAAATCTGTTGTGGGCTAAAGGGCATGACGTTTGCGATTGCGGTTTGGATTGCTTGCGTAAAATTGCCGCCGTTATCCGCAACGATGATTTTGTTGCCGAGGGAATTGGTTCTTATCAAGGTTTTGATGTCATTGCCGTACCAACGATATTGGTGGAAAAACCGGTGACTTTGGTTGGTATGGGAGATACAATTTCATCCGTTTCGCTTATCGGCGCATTAAAAGCAAGCGCTTAATCGGCAAGCTTTGTCATCTTGATTTGGCTGATTTGATTGCGTTGGCGTTTGGTGACCTCGAATTGGAAGCCTTCAAAAATGAATTTTTGATGCTGTTCGGGGATTGATTGTGTCATATCCAGCAAGTATCCGGCGATGGTGACGGCGTTTTCATCATTGATTGTCCAGCCGTATTTACGGTTGAGGTCACGAATCGGAACTTGTCCGTCAACCAACCATGAATTGTCTTCAAGTTTGCAAATGCCTATAGTATCGAGATTGGGGACGTCGCTTTCGTCATTAATATCGCCGACAATTTCTTCTAAGATGTCTTCTAACGTGACGATGCCTTGCAAATCACCGTATTCATCAACAACGATGGCAAAGTGTTCACGGCGCAGGCGGAACATCTGCAATTGTTTAATCAAAGTTGTGTTGTCGGGGATGAACCATGGCGCGGTCATAATGTCTTCAATGTTGATGCTTTCGTATTTTCCTTTTTTATCGATAGCTTCCCGAAAGAGAGACTTGACCCGAATAACACCAACAATGTTTTCCGGTTTGTCCCGATACAGAGGAATACGGGAAAACGGGCAGTTTTTGACTTTTTGCAAAATGTCTTTAACCGGCATGGCAATATCAAGAGAAAAGAGGTTTTTGCGGTGATTCATAACGTCATAGACTTGAATGTCCGCAAAATCCAAAACATTTTTGAGCATGGCCTTTTCTTGTTCGGCGTCTTTGTCCTGACAGGCGGAGAGGGCTTCTCTGACATCGGATAATTCTTGTTCGACCGGAAGACATTTGTTTTTGTTTAGCCGGCTATTGATAAAATAGCCGATGAGTGTTCCGATGCTCAGACAAAGAATAGCAGTGCTTATGTGTAAAATCATTTGGCTCCCAACTCCAGAAAGCTTTCAATTGCCGTAATGACACGATTGACGGTCATGTCGACTTGTTCTTCCCTTGTTTCAACGATGATATCCGCTTCAGAATAGTAGGGATATTCATCGTGGATGTATTTTTCAAGCTTGTTTTTTAGTTCATCATCACTGCCTTTTAGAAAAGGACGGTGTTTGCGGCCGGCCGTGCGGTTATAGAGAACATCAATGTCCGCTTTGAGCCAGACGGTTATTGCATTTTTTTTGGCGTATTGACGAGTTTGTTCAGCGACAAAGGAGCCGCCGCCGGAAGCCAGAACACAAGCCTCTCCCTGCAATAGACGTTTCATGACACGAGCTTCGCCGGCGCGATATTCTTCAACGCCAAAGCATTTTAGAAGATCAATCAAAGACAAGCCGGAAGCCTTTTCGACTTCTTGGTCTCCGTCAACAAACGGTAAATTTAATTTTCGGGCCAAGCGTTTTCCGACGCTGGTTTTGCCGCTTCCCATCAAGCCGACAAGCAATATAATTTTATCTGTTTTTAGCATTTTATATTAATTTTTCTTTCAAACTTGTTATGCTAACTATATAATAACAAGAGTTTTTCGCAATCATTTTTTTAAGGAAAGCAATAATGAGACAGAAAAAATCAAATTTGATGTATTATGTTATCGGTGCGGTGATTTTGGCCGCGGTTGTTTTTGTCGTTATGCATGAAGTGCCGATGCAGGTTGAGCACGTGGAAGAAAGCATCCCTGTTAAACTGTAGGGCGTTTTGATGGCCGGACAGAACCTTATAGATTCTTTTTTAAATATGATGGCGGCAGAGATTGGGGCCTCACCTAATACGGTTGCCGCGTATCGTCGAGATGTTGAGCAATTTGCGGAATTGACCGGCGCCAAAAATTGGTCTGACTATACGGATGATGATCTTGCGGAATATGTTCAGGAACTTCATCGTTCCGGTTATGCGGTAAGGTCTGTTTTGCGTAAAATTTCAGCGGTCAGAGATTTTTTTCGTTTCTTGTATTCTGAAAATGAGATTTCAGAGAATCCGGCATTAGATATAACTACTCCTAAGAAAGAAAAACCTTTGCCCAAGTTTTTGACGGAACGGGAGGTTACTTTATTGGTGCGCACGGCAAGAGAGAGCAATGATCTTTCTCATCGTCGCTTGGCCGTGATGATTGAGTTAATGTATGCTTGCGGCTTGCGTGTTTCGGAATTGGGCGGGTTACCGGAAAACTGCATTAATTTTGATAAAAAACAAATTTTGGTCAAAGGAAAGGGAAGTAAAGAACGATTGGTTCCCGTTGCAGAGCGGGCAATCGAGGCCGTTTTGGATTATCAGACAATCCGCTGGCAGTTTATTGGCAGAAACCGTCGTTCGCCATGGTTGTTCCCGTCGTTGCGTTCGACTTCCGGTCATATAACGCGTCATGGCTTTTTTAAGGCGTTAAAGGAGGTGGCCGTTAAAGCCGGAATTTATCCGTCGAGCGTTTCTCCTCATGTTTTGCGTCATTCTTTTGCAACACATTTATTGAGTCATGATGTTGATTTGCGGTCAGTCCAAAAAATGCTGGGACATGAGGATATTTCAACAACGGAACTCTATACCCATATTTTGTCAGAATCGTTGTTTCAAAAGGTTAATCAAGGACATCCTTTAGCGAATCGTATGCGAAAAAAAGCATAAAAGAAAGGTCTCTGATAATTCAGAGACCTGTTTTAGAGGTTAATAATTTCCGCTTTTTGACGGGAGGATTTTAACGTCGCTGTAGTCAGCGATTTCCGGAGCCTCTCCGTTGGTCGGGACGATGAAGACGGTTGTCTTCGGGGTGTCGACCGCGATGAAAGCTTTGAAGCGGTTCTTGCGGAAGCAGATTGTGCGTTTTTCGAACACGAATCCGCTGTAAGCCGGAGCGCAGGGGTTGAGTACGCGAGCGAGTGTTCCGTATTCGGCGATGAACGCATCGCAGGCTTGCTCGGCGGTTTGGATTTTTTTGACCACCTTGACAGCTTTGAAGTCTTCGATGGAAGGGGTGCTGCCGTCAACTGGTACGACGCATGTGGTTGTGCATTCCTTGTCGTGGGCGATGTAGGCGATCATAGGTTTGCCGTCGTTGATGCGGATGGCATACTTGATGAAGTCATAGCCGTCGAAAGCGGGAGCTGCAGGGTTGAGTGCGCGTGCGAGTGTTCCGAACTCAAGAATGAACGCGTCAATAGCTTCTCGTCTGGAATTGATTTTCTGTTCCATATTCGTATTATTGATTTGGTGGATAATTTTATAATTATTTTGTTGATTATCTATATGTATCACAAAAAATGAAAAAATCAACAAAAAAATCGTTTTTGTCGAATTAAAGACCGCGGGCGAGCTGTAAAAATTGTTGTGGTGTGATTTGTTCCGGTCTGAACGTTGTCTGAATGTCTATTTTTTTGCATATTTCTTCCAGATTGGAGATGCTTTTCAGGCTTTGACGAATCATCTTTCGGCGCTGAGAAAAGGCAAGAGCAGTCAGGTGTTCCACTTTTTTTAATTCTTCGGCGCTTAATGTTTCCGGTAAAGGGCGGAACAGTAAAACGCTTGACCAGATTTTGGGAGCGGGAACAAAGTTTTCCGGACTTAAATCCAATAATTTTTCAACACGGCATTGTAATTGCGCCAAAATTGACAAGCGCCCGTAATCTTTGCAGTTGATGGGCGCGGTAATGCGTTCGGCAACTTCTTTTTGAAACATCAACGTGAGGCTTTTGTATGATGTTATTTCTTCAAGCCAAGAGGTCAGCAACGGAACGGAGATGTTGTACGGCAGATTGGAAATGATGTGTTTATTGTCGCCCTCAAGTTTGCTGATGCGGGTTTTTAGCGCGTCTCCATTGATGATGTTCAATTTGTCTCCGGCTTTTTCTTTGATTTCTTCCATGATGGAGATACAACGATCGTCCATTTCAATCACGGTTAATCTTTCGGGGCAAGCTCGGAGAATTGATCTCGTCAGGCCTCCGGGGCCGGGGCCGATTTCAAAAACGTTGGCGCCCGAGAAATTTTCTATTTGTTGATGCCGTAAAGATTCCCTTATGATTTTGTCTGTTATGTTGCTGTCAAGTAAGAAGTTTTGTCCCAAAGATTTCTTTGCCAGCAAACCGTGAGCGTCGACGGTTGTTTTTAAAGATGGGAGTTGGTTTATGGCATCCGTGAGATTCATTTTTAATTCCTGATTTCAATAACAGCCTGTTGACGAAGGTTTTGCAGCAATTTTTTTGATGTTGCTTCCATTTTTTGATTTTCGAGAAATGTTTTTATTGTTTTTTCATCCGGAATTTCCGGTTTGTCTTTCTTCGGATCAAATGTTTTTTGCAGTTTCAAAATATAGTATCCTTCACCGACCATCACCGGATCGCTGATTCCGCCTTCTTTCATTTTTTTGAGCGTTGATTCCAACGCGAAAGGGAGTTTTCCCTGATTGACCCAGCCGAGATTGCCGCCATTGGCTGCGCTGGGGCTGTCAGAGAACTGCATGGCATATAACTCAAACCGATTGTCATTGCGCAGGTTATAAACTAAGTCGTTGAGGTTTTTGGCATTGTCTTTCTTTATAAAAATTTCGGATACCAGATATTTAGGGGTGGTTAAATCCTCTTTGGCTTCGCTTAATGCTTTTTCTATTTCTTTTTGAGTCGGAGAGCCTTCAAAAGCCGCTTTTTTTCGAACAAGGCGCAGCCATGCCAAATCGGACTTTATTTGTTCGGAAAACGTCTCTTTGCTAACATTGGCCTGTTTGAGAATACTGTTGAGCTGGCCTGTCGGAATATTGTGAGATTTTTCAAACTGGCGAAGGGCGGCCGTTACTTCTTCGGGTTTGATTTCTATTCCGTTTTTGGCGGCTTCCTGCAGTTTGATTTTTTCATCGATGGCGCTGTTCAAAACTCTTTGCGCTATCATGTTTTTTGTCTGAGCATTATAAGGAATATTGGTATTGAGTAAAAAAGCGTTTATTCTATTTTGCATGTCTTCGCTGGAGATGATTTCTCCGTTGACCAAGGCAACAATTTTTAACGTCTCGGCTCGGCAGATGTTTGGTGTCATCAAGCCTAGTGCCAAAATCAAAAACAGAATTCTTTTTTTCATTTTTTCTCCTTTTCAAACGCTTTATTTTGCTCCGGTTCCACCCAGTGTTTTGAGATAGAAAGCAAAACTTAGTTCAAAATCACCTTCATAGTTCGGGTCGTTGGAATTGTCTTTGCGCATAATAAATTGGAAGCGTGAACATTCATCTTCATAGGTGAGGGTACCGCCGTGTTCCAAAGATCCGCCGTTTTTGGTCAGGTCTTGACGGTTGTAGATGCTGAGAGACCAATCTTTGGTTAATTTCGCGGACAAAGATGTGTACAATTCTTTTCTTTCCCGACCATAGTCTAAAGAATTAGCCTCTGATTCATTAGCTTTAAAGTATATGTAGCCGACATATGCCCGCAATATTTCCGGTCCGAATGTTGACGACAATTCGTTATATGTCAGTTCATAATCTTCTTTGTCCAGCTTAAAGCGGTAGTTCATATCGAAATATTCGTTAGGAGAAGCGTAGATACGTCCGACATAATTGGTAAATTTTCCATTCTGTCCTTCCGTTTCGGTAAAACTTTCGTGTTTGTTAAATTTATAACTTTGCGCCAAAAATGCTGATGTGCGACCGTATTTGTTTCCGTAAGCGCTCCAGTTGATACCATAGCTGATGCGGCTGCCGTCATCGTTACGGTCATAACCGGCATAACGGTCCAAGTCTAAAATGTTGCTGTCGTCCAAATCGACGTCCTGACTGTCCTGATTGGGGATTTTGTTGATTTTGTTATCACCGTCAGGTGCGGCAACACCGACGATAACAGGTTCCAAAATCTGGCGGGAATCTTCGGTGGCTCGAACGAACGGCAATCGCCATTCCAATCCTAATTGCGGGAAAATTCGGCCGACGGCACCAGTAAAGGGAGAGTCTTTTTCAAAGCTATAGTCATCAACGTAGAAAAGGTCTGATTTGACGGAAGCCGCTAATTTATATTTTTCACCGTATGGGCTGGTGTAGGGCAGGTTCCATGAATTTATCATGGTTGCTCGTTGGCTGGAACCTCCTTCATCCCAAGTAACAGAAGCCATGTTGAGGGTGGTTTTTGTGTAAGCCCCGTATTTGTTGGGATCACTGTAGTTTTCATAGTTAAATAACGGGACGACGGTTGGTTTGTCCGCATCTCTCAGGTCATAACTCAGTAAGGTGTAGTAGTAGGCGTCAATCGTGGCGTAGTTGCGGTTGTCGAATCCTTGCAGAGAGGCTCTGGAGGTTAGCCAGGCATCGTCTTTTTTCGGCAAAGAAAGGTCTTTCAAGTATGCGCTGTCCGAAGCGTAGTTGATGTCGGTATCTGCGGTCCAGAAGTCATTGACTTCATAACGCCCTGTTAAAAAGAGGTTGCCTCTTTCATCTTTGTTGTCAGGGTCTCGCAAGTAGCTTCCTGACGTGCTTAAGTTGCCCCGATAAAAATATTTTCTGTATTCTGCACCGGCCACAACGCCTTTGTCGCTGGTTAGAATCGGATTAAATAAAATATTTTCCTGATCGGAGATGCTCCAAAAATAACGAGGCTGGATAGCCGCTCCCAGATAGCTGTTGGTGCTTAGTTTCGGAAACAGAAAACCCGAGCGGCGTTTGACCGTTGGATCTGGATGAGACAGAAAAGGAGTGTACAAGACGGGGACGCCCTTTAGTTCCAAGTAGGCGTTTTGGTAATGAATATCCTGTGTTTCAGCGTTGTGTTCAATTTTTTTTGCCTTGATTTGCCAAAGAGGGTTTTCATCCTTACAAACATCACAGGGGGTATACACAACATTAGACATGATTTTTTTGTCTTTTTTGCCGCGACGGAAAGATTGGGCCGCGATGCGTGTTTTGTCTTTCATAATGACTTTGATGTTTTGCATTTCGCCTTGGGTCATTTTATCGGTTAAGACTACCTCGTCCGAAAAAATAACATTGCCATCTTTTTCAACCAGAACCACATCGCCATTAGCGGTTACAACATCTTTTTCTTGATTATATGTCACCTTGTCGGCGAACAAGGTCATGTTGTCTCGAATGATTTCAACACGCCCCTTGGCGGTGATGGTGTTGTTTTCCTGATCGTTTTCTATTTCATCGGCGCTGAAATGAATATCCTGATCCTTTTCCTGAGACTTCATTTCTTTTTCTGAGGGAACAATGTCCGTCATGTTCATTGAGGGCTCAAAACTTTTGGCGGCGGTTTCGGCAAAGCTTTTGGCTGTGTTTATCGCGGTTGTTTTGGTGGAGGCCTGAGTGTTGGACAGGAAAAAGACCGAAAAGCCCAGAGAAAGAAGCAGACGATAGTACAAAGGAGAGCGGTTAGTCATTGTCCTCTCCTGAGAAAGGCATTCTTTTTTTCTTTTTTCCAAACAGTGCCGGACAGTAGCAGTTGAGCAAGTAAATGCATGTGCCGAAAGGAATGAGCAGGTTTAGGTAAACAGCCGGTAACCAAGCCAAATGTTTTGATGCCAAGTTGCCGAAAGACAAATCTAAAGCCTGAATAACAATCATGGCGGCGACAGAAATGGAAACGATTTTTATTTGTCCGCGACGATTGAAGTTGCCGACCAACAGTCCCGTGCAGGCCATCAATGCAAAAACGATATTAAGCAGCGGTGTTGTGAAACGTTTGTTTCCTTCAACAACGTAACGGCCGACTTCTTTGGAAGAAAGCCCCGGATTATCCGCGGCAAACAGAAGTTCTGACAGTGTTTTTTCTCTGACACCGGCTTCTTTACGGTTGGTTGTTTCTTTTGCGCCGAAGTCGACGGAATAACGATCAAAAGTTATTGAGGTGAACTGGTTTGTTCTGCGGTCTATTTCCTGACGACTGCCATGGACAAGAATAATGCGGGGGCCTTTTTCCGTATAAATAATCCGTCCTAATTCCGCCGAAACCGTTGATTTTGTTTTGGGGTTGCGCTCATCGTTAATCAGAATACCGCGGATGGAACCGTCTTTTTCGTGCGATGTAATAAATACCGTGAGGTTGTTTTGTAATGTTGTGAACTCACCTTCACGAAACATCAGATGTGAAACATCGTTTTTGACCTGCCATTGCAGTTCTTTGAATTCGCTTTCAGCGGCAGGGATGAGACTGTTCAGGTTATAAAAATTAAAAACAGCCATCAGCAGTCCGACGAAGACTGCCGGTTTGGCATTTTGCCAAGGGCTAATTCCCGCAGCTTTCATGACCACGAGTTCCCGATCAGACAGCATACGGTTGTATACGAACAGGACTGCAGCAAACAAAGAGATAGGGGATAAAATGGAAAATATACGCGGCATCAGCAGTGATGTCAGTTTGGCGAACAGGCTGACGGCAATCCCTTTATTGGTTATGAGGTCTACAAAACGCAACGACTGTGTCAACCAGATGATTGACATCAACGAGAAGGAAACCAAGGCAAAACCGACTAAAATTTGTTTGGCGATATATGTGTTTAGCTTTTTCATGCCAAAGAGTATAAACAAAATATATTACCAAAGAAACAAAATTTTTACGTTAATGCAAAGAATCTCGCATATCTGTTGAAAAATAAAAAACCGGATGAGGGAATCCGGTTTTACATACCTTTTTATCAGCTTTATTCGGACAGTCCGCCTTTGGTGACAACCACCATGGCTTCTCTCAGCAGTCTGTCGTTCAGCATATAGCCCGGTTGCAGCTCGGCGATGACTGTTCCCGCCGGTTTTGTGGCGTCATCAACTTCTTGGACAACTTGATGGAAGTTGGGGTCGAAGATTTGTCCCATAATATCCATTTTTACGATGCCGAATTTGTTGAAAACCTTGGTCAGTTCGGCTTCTGTCAGCTCAACGCCTTTGAGCAGAGCCTGACAGCTTTCGTTGTTTTCATCATGGCTGACAGCGTCAATGGCACGATGCAAATTGTCGGCAACGGAAAGCAAGCTTTTGCCAAAAGAAGAGATGGCGTATTTATTGTTTTTTTCAATCTCTTGAGCGCAACGCTTTTTTGTGTTTTCCGCATCGGCAAAGGCGCGAAGATAGTCTTCTTTCAGTTTGCGGATTTCATTTTGAAGTTCCTCGATTTCCGTATCCGTTTCTTGGGTTTCGAGGTCTTCGGAATCCGGTTCTTCTTCGGGTAAATTTTCTACGTCGTTGTTTTTCTGTTCTTCAAAAGTATCGTCATCAAATCCTTTTTTATTTTTTGTCATGTCATCTCTCTTTAAATGTTGCAGACTTGTGATATATCTGTATGAAATTTAGTGACTAATGCTTGACAAGTCAAGACTGTTAGGTTTTATTTATAAACATATTAAAAATGTCTGGAATCAGACGCAAGATTGGAATTATTTTTTTGCTTCTGGAAGTTGAGAAATGAATACGGTTATACCGGAAACGAATAGCACGTCTAAATTGTTAACAAAAGATTTTAACAAGAAAAAATTATCTCTTACCTATGGGGTAACCAATAATCCCTATTTTCAGGAAATTCAAAATCTTTCAAAAGTTCAATGCTTGGGTAAAACGCCTTGGCCGTTGATAAATTCTGTTCACGGATGGATGGTTTCCGCTGAAACGGCGACGTTTATGAAGTGTGGCGGATTGGGAATGATTGCTTCAGAGTTGCCCGAAGCGTTTAACAGTTGTTTTGGTGATAAAGGCGAGGAGCTTGTTATTGTTACTCCTCTGTATTTGGGAAACACCGGAAAGAAGAAAGATGAAAAAAATGGCGCCACCTATCACGGGGCGGAGCATCTTTCTATTGATTTAAGTGAAGTCAGAACAATTGAGGTGCCTTTCTTTAATGACAAGTCAGCCTTGGTCAGATACAAGGTTCAGGTTTATGTCGGGAAGAATGGTAATGTCCGGTATGTCTTTTTGGCCAGTGATCGCTTTTTTGATATTACGCCGCATAAGGACAATCCGCCGGCTCAAGACGGATGTTATGTCAAAAATCATTTTAACATTAATGAAGTTGAGCGTTTTGCTTTCTTTTCAAAAGCCGTTTATATCCTGATTAAGAGTTTGTGCGAAAAGCCCTTAAAAGAGATAGATTTTCCGAATGTGATTATTGCCAATGATTGGCACAGTGGCGCTTTGGCCGGTTTGTTGAAATATTTTACAACGGCTCAGGTTGATGATGGTTCAATGTCGGAGGCTTTGGCGACAACAATCAAAAGTATTCCGGTGGTTCACATTGCGCATCACCTTGGTTATCAGGGGTGGGATTATGATAATACGTCGCATATCCTGAATTCCTTGTATGAACATTTGGCGTCAACGGTTTTCAAAAATGCGAAAGCCATCAAAAACAGCAATCCCCGCGCGACAAACACTTTGATTGTTTATGATTGCTATAATCAGGCGTCTTGCAATTTTCATCTTGCCGACAGGGTTGTGACTGTTTCCAAAAATTATCTGGAAGAAGTGTCCAAGGAGTTGGGTTTTGGTTTTGATTTTCGCGATATTTTGAAAATTCGTAAAGATCACCGCAATTTCTTCGGCATTGTTAACGGTTATGATAAAAAGTTGATTTCCCCGAATAAAGCGAAGATAGATAAAATTAATTCGTATTTTGGAGAATTTTCTTTTCAGGTGTTTGATGAAAACAATCTTGCCGCTAAAAATGAAAATAAGAAAGAGTTTATTCGTCTGATATCCAAAATCGCAACGGATAAAGATTATAAACAGAAAGTCATTCCTCTGGTTGATATTTATAAGTTTGATGATGTTTCCGACGCGTTGGACGAGGCGGACAAGATACCGGTTATTTGTGCAACCAGTCGATTGGTTGAACAAAAAGGGTATGATATTGCCGCTCAGGCGATTTTGAATTTGGCGCATAAGTTTACGCATTTGCGGGGACGCAGTCCGATATTTATTTTGGGCGGTGCCGGAGATATCAACTATTTTGACATGTTGACCAAGCTTAAAGATAAAGTTGCCGAGGTTAATAAGACAATCGCAAAAAGAATATTCGTTTTTCACGGATATAAAGACGAATTTGCGTATGCGGTTCAGTTGGCATCTGATTTTTACATGATGCCTTGCCGGTTTGAGCCTTGCGGTTTGACGCAAATGGAGGCCATGGCCAAGGGCGCATTACCGATTGCAATGTCTACAGGCGGTTTGGTTGATACGATTGATGATGGGGTCGATGGCTTCAGAACAGAGGTTTTCTTCACTCAAAAACGTCGTGTCTACGGTAACAATCTTACTGCGCAACGTTTGAAGAATAATGAAAACGCTTATACGGAAACACTGGAGAAAGCTTTGAAGTGCTTTTATCTGAAGCCGGATGAGATTGATAATATGAAACGTCATGCCATGGCTAAAGATTTTAGCTGGAATGTGGAAGACGGTTCGGTTTATAAATATCATAATCTTTTGGTGAGCGGACATCTCTAAAGCTTGGCTTATTTATAAAAAGTCGTTGCCGAATCGGTGTTTATGGCGTAGTCTTCATAACAGGTCTTAATTGTTATGGAAGAAAAGAAATGCGCCATTCCAACCGTCAAAATAATGAAATCCGCAATATTGAGTTTATTCCCCGTTTTAACCCGTATGCCGAGGGATCCTGTCTGGTTAAATACGGCAACACGCATGTTGTTTGCACTGCTACTGTTGATGAAAAACTTCCGGCATGGCTGAAAGGGCAGAATAAAGGTTGGATTACGGCGGAATATGCCATGCTGCCGCGTTCAACACAAGTCAGAGTGCCGAGGGAATCCAAGAAACCCTCCGGTCGGACGCAGGAGATT
>CATGXW010000004.1 GCA_949542085.1 uncultured Alphaproteobacteria bacterium | reverse complement strand
CGGAATATTGTTGGTGAAGCAGAGCATGCTCTCGTTATAGGCGTTGGTCCACTGCAAAGCGGCTTCGACAGTAATATCATTTCCCTCGCCGGCAATGGAGATAACATCGGCATGCAACGGGGCTTTTGATTTGTTGATGTGGTCAACAAAGGCTTTCAAACCGCCTTCATAGTGAAAATCGGCTTCTCTGGGTTCAGGACCACGACGATCAATCAATTTCAGATAGACACCGGAATTCAAGAAAGCTTTTTCACGAATAGCACGCTCCAATGTTTCAAAATTAAATTCCGTTTGTGTAAACGTTTCAGGAGACGGCAGAAAAGTCACTTCGGTTCCGTGGCGGCCGGGAGCGTCTCCGACAACGGTCAAATGCTTGGTCACATTACCGTTGGCAAACTCAGCAATATGCTCATGTCCTTCACGCCAAATGCGCAACTTCAACCACGTGGACAAAGCGTTAACCACAGAAACGCCCACACCATGAAGACCGCCGGAAACCTTGTAGGAGTTGTTATCGAACTTACCGCCTGAGTGCAATTCGGTCATAATGACCTCTGCCGCGGAAATTCCCTCTTCCTTGTGCATTCCGACAGGAATACCACGGCCGTTGTCACGAATGGTCGCAGAACCGTCAGGATTAAGAATGATTTCAGTCTTATCACAATAACCGGCCAAAGCCTCGTCAATCGCGTTATCCAAGACCTCGTAAATCATATGATGAAGCCCAGAACCGTCATCCGTGTCGCCGATGTACATACCGGGGCGTTTGCGCACAGCATCCAGCCCTTTCAGCACCTTAATCTGATCAGCGCCGTATTCCTTTTCTTCCTTGAGAATCTCGTCTTGCGTCATTTCTGAACTCATATCTTTTCCTATTCCTTTACACATAAAAAATTATTGCTAAAAACATACATCAATTTGTTGTTTTTACCAAGAAATAAATCAAAGTTTTCCAACGTTTGAGGAGGAAATTTAACGACCGCCTGACGCTTTGGAAGCCGCTTTTCCGGTTTCTGAGGCTACTTTGCTCACCGAAAGACCTTCCGGCTTGATTTCCACTTCCGAAACATGGGTTTCCGACGCCTTGGCAGATTGTTTTTCCGAGTTTTCAACACCGCGTTTTTGTAAGATTTTTTGCCGAGCATCTTCTTGTTGACGCCTTTCTTTTTCTAAACGTTCTTTTGAGGCTTTTTCCTCGTCTTTTTGGCGACGTTCTTCTTGTTGGCGCTGTTCTTGCTGACGCTGCTGCTCCCGCTCGCTATCCTGTTCACGACGCCTTTGCTCATCCTGACGTTTCTTTTCGTTCTCTTTGCTTTGCTCGTTTCGCTTTTCTTTTTCTTTCGCAATATTGCTTTTTGAAACCAGCCTCTTTTTGAACTTCTCCTCTTTCAACTTCGGCCGGTTCATACGCTGATACACGGAATGGCGAAAATTACGGACAACATCACGGATAATCTCTTGCACCACATCTTGTTCAAGGCGCTTTTTAGTCCGTTGCTCCTCGGCGTAAACTTTTTCCAAAACCTCTTTCAAAAGACGATCTCTCGTTTCTTTTTCTTCGTCTTTAATCTTGTTGTATTCAGGAGAAAACTCTAAAATATTTCTTCTTTCTCCATCAAAGCCGGACAAAACAGAATCTATTTTCATTCGGGACTTTTCCGCCTGCTCTTGCAACCGTTTTTCTTTTTCCTCATGCAAAAACTTGCGCAGACGCAACACCTCCCGAACACACGCCGCCACAACTATCGCCACAATGGCGATTATGATAACATAAACATGATCCATATCCGTCTCCGTTTTGTTTGAGTTTACCGAAAAAACGGATTTTTTGCAATACAAATCCGAGTCTGACAGAGTCGCAATTTTGTTTTGCCAGAGTCGGAAACGAATCGAAAAATATTTTTAACAAGACTCAAAACGAATCTGAGTCTTGCTTTGCGGCGAATCGCCGGTTTCACTCACGGGAATCGGTAATAAATAATTAACTTTTTTCTTTTTAGAATCTCCTCGAACAGCAATTCTGCAGGTTGAGGTTCACACAAAGCTTTGTTTATTATCTTTGGGGAGTAGAGGCTGAAAACGGCGCTATGTCCAACAATTGAGTTGTCGCAGTTGATTAGGCATAATTTTCGTCCGGCAAAAGAATTTGCGGATTGACCAAGAATTGGTTGTCACCTCGTACGCTATTATCTTGATTTATTGTGTTTCCATGCGGATTATTATGTCTTGCTTTTCTTTTTAGTGGGCCTCGGTCCAATTGTCGCCGACACCGACTTCTGCTACAAAAGGAACCTTGAAATCAACAACGGTTTCCATCGTTTCTTTAATCAGGCGGCAAACCTCTTCAACTTCGCTTTCAGGCGCTTCAAAGACCAATTCATCATGAACTTGAAGCAACATTCGTGTTTTAAAGCCTCGAGAAACCAGTTCTTTTTCAACCTTATTCATCGCCAGTTTGATAATATCGGCCGCACCTCCCTGAATAGGCGCGTTTATCGCCGCACGCTCGGCGTTAGCAACAATCCTTTTATTCTTGTCATTAATACCAAACACCGAACATTTGCGCCCGAAAGGCGTGACAACATAGCCATGTTTATGCGCAAAGGCAATTGTTTCATCCATATAGGCCTTAATCTCTGGCATTTGGGCAAAATAAGCGTCTATATAAGCCTTGGCCTCGGCTGCCGATGTTCCGATATTGCGCGCCAGCCCATATTGCGAAATCCCATAAACAATTCCGAAATTAATGGCTTTGGCATGACGGCGCAGGTTGGCGTCAACCTGATCCAAAGGCACGCCGAAAACATGCGAGGCGGTTGCCGCATGCACATCCACCCCATCCGCAAAAGCCTGCTGCAAACGTTTGACATCAACAACAGACGCCAACAAACGCAATTCCACCTGAGAATAATCGGAAGATATGATTTTGTATCCCGAACGAGCCACAAAACAACTACGGATTTTACGCCCTTCTTCGCTGCGAATGGGAATATTTTGCAAATTCGGATTATTGGAAGACAAACGACCGGTATTGGCGACTATCTGGCTATAGGTCGTGTGGACGCGATTTTCCTTATCCATTAAAGCAAACAAGGAATCCGTATAGGTTGATTTCAGTTTGCTGAACTCACGCCATTCGAGAATCTTATCGGCAAGCCCAACACCCTCTTCAGCCAGTTGTTCCAGCACGTCAGCGCCGGTTTGCCATGCGCCGGAAGCCGTTTTCTTGCCCTTTAATCCCAGTTTGCCAAACAAGATTTCACCAATTTGTTTGGGCGAACCGACGTTAAACTCTTCTCCCGCCAACTTGAAAATTTCTTGCTCGGCGGCATGTATACGCTCATCAAAATAGCCGCTTAATTCCCGCAAGGACTGCGCATTAACCATAACGCCCCGTTGCTCCATCGCATAAAGCGTGGAAATCAGCGGGCGGTCAAAATTTTCGTAAACCGCCGCTTTTTGTTCCGCAACCAAGCGAGGTTTGAGCTGATCATATAAACGCAAGATGAAATCCGCGCGCTGCGCCATATATTCCAACGCCAGATTGATATCAACATTTTCGAGAGGAATTTTATTTTTGCCGCTGCCGATGACATCTTCAAAATGAAGAGGTTGCAAATCCAACAACAAACCAGACAAATCTTCGATCGAATGTCCGTGTTCGGAACTATCCAAATCGTATGACAGAACGCTAATGTCTTCTATCGGGAAAATATCTTCCACCGCCAGAGATTTGTGTAAAAAATGCATTGCCGATTTGATATTGTGTCCGATTTTAAGAATCGACCGACTGGACAATAACGGCTGCAAATAACGTTTTAACAAATCAACCGACAACTGAGCAACAGGCTTATGCTCGGCAAACAAATCCAGATTTTTTTCATCTTTGCTATGACTGACCGGAATATAGCATGCCTGCCCCGCCGCTACGGACAAAGACAGCCCGACCATATCATTAAACACAGGATCCAACCCCGTTGTCATGACGCTTAATGAAAATCTGCGGTGCCGATTAATCAAATCAACCCACTTTTTGAGTTTGGCTTCCGTTTGCACCAACTCATAATCTTTTATGATCTCCGCCGTTTTAAATACAGCGTTATTTTCCGACATCTCCGCAACCTTAGAACAGCGTTCAACCAGCCATTTCTCTATTCTGTTACGCAAAGAATAGAAACCATAGGTTTGCACAAACTCATCCAAAACATCCTTTTGCGGCGCACGACAATGAAAATCTGAAATCGGCTTTTCAACCGGAACATCGTCTTTCAGCGTCACCAGCTTGAGAGAGATGCGGGCGTTTTCAGCGTTTTCAATAATTGTTTCACGACGTTTGTTTTGCTTGATTTCGGAAGCGTGTTCCAAAACACCTTCCAAAGAACCATATTCATTGATTAACTGAGCCGCCGTTTTCGGGCCAATTCCGGGGACACCGGGGACATTATCGATACTGTCGCCCGACAAAGCCTGAACATCAACAACCTTGTCAGGATAAACCCCGAATTTCTCACGCACGTCTTCCGGCGTAAAAAACTTGTCTTTCATCGGATCATAAAACGTAACACCGGGGCGGATAAGTTGCATCAAATCCTTATCGCCGGACACAACCGTCACTTCCAAACCTTCGGCAAGCGCTTTTTTGGCATAAGTCGCAATCAAGTCGTCCGCCTCGTATCCCTCCATTTCCAGATAGTTCAGGTTAAGAGCGTCAACCGCTTTGCGGATAATGGAAAACTGCGGGATTAAATCTTCCGGTGTTTCTTTGCGCGTGCCTTTGTAGTCAGGAAAAATATCGTTGCGGAAATTTTGACGCTTGGCATCAAACAAAACCAGACAATAGTCACACGGAATATTGGATGTCAGCTTCATAAACATATTGGTAAAGCCAAAAACAGCATTCACCGGTGTCCCATCCGGCGCCGTTAAAGGCGGAAGCCCGTAAAAAGCACGAAAAATATAACCCGACCCATCAATAAGACAAACTTTTTGAGGCATTTAACAGCTCCCAATTTATGAACGACACCTGTCAATATAAACGAAAATTTTTATTCGCCAATAGATAAAAAGAAAGAGCGCTCAAGCTGACTGACCGAACACAAATCCGTTTTGTAAACATCCTCGTAATTGTCAACATAGTCGCGAAGCGCCAGAGCAATGCATTCGTCAAAGCTTCTTCCGCTTTTGGCGGCAATAGCGTTGATTTTTTGTTTCAAATCCTCAGAAACCGATACAGAAACCTTGCTCATAAAATTTTCCTTAACTTCTTTATGATATTGAATAAACAAGTTTTAAAACACTTTGCGACTCCAAGCAAGGATTAAAAAAATGAAAAAAACAAAAAAAAGAGAGTCAAAACAAAAGCTTAAGAATCGCTTGCGACTCCTAAAATTATTTGCGCTTCTGGTGATAACTTTCTTAATTTATCTGGCATATTGCTATGCGACCCTGCCGGATATGGAAGCCGCCATTTCACGCACCCGCCAGCCGTCAACAACCATCATCGCCGAAAACGGTAATGAAATCAAAAGTTTCGGCACGGTCTATTCCGAGGTCATCCGCTCGGAAGAATTGCCGCAGTACGTGGTCGACGCCATCACATCCACGGAAGACAGACGCTTTTACGAACATCCGGGATTTGATATCATTTCATTCACCCGCGCGATGATTGCCAATGTCTTTGCCGGACGATACGCGCAAGGCGGCAGCACCATCACTCAACAGGTTGCAAAAAACCTGTTTTTAACCAGCAGAAAAAACATCAAAAGGAAAACTCAGGAACTTTTACTGGCTTTTTGGCTGGAAAAGAAATTCAGCAAAGAGCAGATTTTAACACTCTATCTTAACCGTGTTTATCTCGGAACAGGCACTTACGGCATTGAAGCAGCCAGCCAGAAATATTTTCAAAAATCTTCCCGCGATTTGAATCTGCTGGAAGCGGCTGTCATCGCCGGCATGTTGAAAGCTCCGTCACGCTACAACCCCATCGCCTCCAAAAAACGGGCGGTCGACCGTGCCAAAGTCGTTCTCAAAACAATGGTTGAAACCAATTCCATCAGCGAAAAAGAACGGCAAGAAGCTCTGAACATGAGATTAGGCGCCGAAAAAAGTGATAAGGTTGAAAACGCCAATTATTTTGCAGATTGGGTCTATAACGAAGTCAACGACTATATCGGCGAACGTGACAACGATATTTACGTTATGACCACTCTGGATCAGTCGTTACAAGAAAAAGCCGCAAAAATCCTTGAACAGACGATTACCGCCAACAAACATAAAAACGTGACGCAAGGCGCAATTGTGGTTATGGATTATCACGGCGCCGTCAAAGCGATGGTGGGTGGCATAAACTATAACAAAAGCCAATTCAATCGGGCAATTCAGGCTTTGCGGCAACCGGGGTCTTCGTTCAAACCTTTTGTTTATCTGACGGCTTTGCAACGGGGTTTTGACAGAGAAGACAAACTCTTTGACACACCCGTCGCCATTAAGAATTGGAAACCGGAAAACGCCGATAAAAAATACTACGGCGAAGTATCTTTGGAATACGCGTTGATAAAATCGCTCAATCTAGCAACCATTAATCTGGCTCAACAACTCCCCGGAAACCATATTGTCAAAAACGCTCAGAAAATGGGGATTACCACCCCCATTCAAAACACGCCGTCTTTACCTCTCGGCACTTTCGAGGTTAAGGTTATTGACATGGCAACGGCTTATTCAACCATTGCCAACGGCGGTTTTGCCTCATGGCCGCACGCGATTAAAGAGATTTACACCAGAGACGGGTATCAGCTTTATCAACGCGGACGTGAAGACCCTGTTCGCATTCTGGAAAGAGAACCGGTTGAAAAACTGACAAAAATGTTAGCCAACGTCATTAACTACGGCACGGGAAAACGGGCGCAAATACCGGAGTTTGCCGCGGGAAAAACAGGAACATCACAGGGCAACCGCGATGCTTGGTTCGTCGGCTTTACCAACAAGCTGGTGGCCGCCGTGTGGGTCGGCAATGATGACGACAGTCCGATGAAAGGGGTTTCGGGAAGCAATGTTCCGGCGGAAATCTGGAAAAAAATCATGGAATAAATATACAGCCTAAAATTTTGAAATAGTGCTTTTCTAAAGTTTTTTATTATATATAATGAACACAATTTGAATTGAAAAAAAGGAAAAAACAATGACACAAAAACCTGTATTGTTAATGATTTTGGACGGCTGGGGCTATCGTGAACCGAAATCCTCAGATAACGCCATCGAAATGGGAAACACGCCGAATTGGCACCGCATGTACGCCGATAATCCGCATTGCTTGGTCGAAACTTACGGCTTGGCCGTCGGTCTGCCGGAAGGCCAAATGGGCAACTCAGAGGTCGGACACACCAATTTGGGCGCCGGACGTGTCGTTATGCAAGACTTGCCGAGAATCGATCAGGCGATTAAAGACGGTTCAATCGAAAACAATCCCGTTTTGGTAGAAATGATTAACATCTTGAAAGCTAACGGCAAGGCCGCTCATGTTATGGGATTGATGTCTCCCGGAGGTGTTCACTCTTCTCAAGATCATATTGTCGCCTTATGTCGTGTTTTAGATAAAAACGGTATCAAGGTTTGGGTTCACGCTTTCTTAGACGGACGCGACACACCGCCTTCTTCCGCAAAAGAATTTTTGTCCGACTTTGAAAACGCCACGGCTGATTTGAAAAATGTTAAAATCGCCACCATTGCCGGACGTTTTTACGCAATGGATCGTGACAAACGCTGGGATCGTGTGGAAGCGGCTTACAACAACATGGTTCTTGCTGACGGCAAACGCTATGCGACGGCTGCCGAAGCGATTGCAGCATCTTATACCGCCAATGTGACCGATGAGTTTGTTATTCCAGCAGTTATCGGCGATTATCAGGGAATGGAAGACGGCGACGGCATTTTGATGGCCAACTTCCGCGCCGATCGCGCCCGTGAAATTCTATACGCTTTGGCCGATGCGGAATTTAACGGTTTTGAGCGCAAAAAGATTGTTAAATTCGCCGACCATGTCGGTATGACCGAATATTCCGTTGATCATAACAGATTTATGAAAACAATGTTCCCGCCCGAGGCCTTGACACATATTTACGGCGAAGTGGTTGCGGAACACGGCTTGACTCAGCTGCGCATTGCCGAAACGGAAAAATACGCTCACGTCACGTTTTTCTTCAACGGCGGTGAAGAAAAAGAATTCAAAGGCGAAGAAAGAATCCTTATTCCGAGCCCCAAAGTGGCTACTTATGACCTCAAACCGGAAATGAGCGTTTACGAAGTGACCGACAAACTTGTTGAAGCAATTGAATCAAAACGTTTTGATACGATTATTTGTAATTTTGCCAACGGCGACATGGTCGGACACACCGGTATTATGGAAGCCGCTTTGAAAGCCGTGGCCGCCGTTGACGAATGTCTAGGCCGCGTGGAAGCCGCTTTGAAAAAAGTCGGCGGCGTGATGATTGTGACCGCTGATCACGGCAATGCCGAAAAAATGGTTGATGAAAAAACCGGCGAACCTTACACGGCTCACACCGTCGGTAAAGTTGCCGCCATTCTGGTTAATGATCAAAGCGGCGTTTGTCGGATGAAAGACGGCAAACTGGCTGATTTGGCACCGACAATGCTGGATTTGCTCAACATTGAAAAACCGGCGGAAATGACCGGAAATTCCTTATTGGTCAAATGTTCCTGCTAAGCGGTTCCTTGTAAATGAAACTTAAAACTGCCCTTAAATACACAGCTGCCGGTCTGATTGCCAACATTTGGCTTTCAGTCGGGGCTGAGGCGGTTAATGTTTCAAAATCCGACTTGGCAAAAATGGAACAAAAAGTTGCCGCAGAGGCAATGGAGCACAAAAAACTTCAGGCTCAGGCAACCCAGATTAATTTGGAATTAAACTCCGTCAGCAAAGAAATGGTTAAAGCGGCAAAACTCATTCAAAACAATGAGGAAAAGTTGTCGCAGATGGAAACCCAACTCGAAAAACTAAAAACAGAGCTTAAAGCCGCCGAAGAGGGCTTTACCGAAGAAGACGACAATCTGATAAAAACACTGTCCGCACTGCAAAATCTGGCGCTGAAACCGACGGAAGCCCTTTTTGTGCAGCCGCTGACGCCGGTGGAAATTATTCGCAGCGCCATGCTGTTGCGCGAAACGGTGCCTTTTTTGCAGGAAAACGCTGAAAGAATCCGTAAAGAACTGGAAGCTATTGAAAAGAAAAAGCGGCTGGTTGAGCAACAATTCGCCCAAATATCAAAACAAAAAAAGATTTTGGAAACAGAACACGAACGAATGCGAATTTTAGTTCAGAAAAAATCTCGTATTCGTAACGCCGTTGAAATTAAAAGCGAAAAAGCAAAACGCAATGTCGACAAACTCGCCAATCAGGCGCAGGATCTTCGGGACTTGCTGGGAAAACTGGAACAACAACGCTTGGAAAAACAGCGCAAGGAAGAAGAAGCCAGACGCATTGCCCAACAAAAAGCCGAAGAAGCTCGGCGGCTGTCTGAAAAAAATCGTGATGAAAAACAAACTGTTGACTTGATAAAATCGCAACCTGCGTCTATAAGTGGAATAGGAGGCAGTTTTGCGGCGGCGAAAGGATCGCTGCCCTTGCCGGCCAGAGGGCAAATTATTACCGCCTACGGAGAACAAAAGGTTAAGGGCGTTTCTTCCAAGGGAATTATCATAAAAACCCGTGATAACGCTCAGGTGATTTCTCCCTTTGACGGCACGGTTATTTTTGCAGGACCTTTCCGAGGTTACGGCAACCTGATTATCGTGGAACACGGCGGCGGTTATCTAACTTTGCTGGCCGGACTGAATAATTATGATGTGGAACTCGGACAATTATTGCTCGCAGGGGAACCTGTTGGACAGATGCCCAGCGGCGATGACGCAAAATTATATGTAGAATTGAGGAAAGACAACCAACCTGTTGATCCGATGGCGTGGATGAAGCTTTAAGAGAGGAAAAAGAGAATGTCAAAAAAACTATCATTAACAGCTGTTTTAGCTTTGAGCATTATGTTTGGCGCGACAGCCGCTTGCGCAAAAAAAGCTGAAAAACCCTCGCCGGAAACAGACACTTATGAACTCCTCAACCTTTTTGGTGAAGTTATGGAACGGGCAAAAAGCTCCTATGTGGAAGATGTCGACGATAAAAAACTTATCGAATCCGCCATTAACGGAATGTTGGTATCTTTAGATCCTCACTCCAGTTATTTGGATGCCCAAAGCTTCAAATACATGAACGAACAGACAAAAGGCAAGTTCGGCGGACTGGGAATTGAAGTGACTATGGAAAACGGTGTGGTAAAGGTTGTTTCGCCGATTGACGACACGCCGGCAGCCAAAGCCGGATTAAAATCCGGAGACTACATTACCAATATTGACGGAGAACAAGTTGTCGGCATGACACTGAACGACGCCGTTGATAAAATGCGCGGTAAAATCGGAACAAAAGTCAAGCTCACCATTCGCAGAATTAACGAAAAACCGTTTGATGTTACTCTCAAACGGCAGGAAATCAAAATTCAATCCGTTAAAAACGACATTCAACCGGATGATGTCGCATATGTCAGAATAACCTCTTTTAGCGAAGACACCGATAAAAATGTTGAGAAGGTTGTCAAAAAAGCTCAAAAAGAACAAAAAGAAAATTTGAAAGGTTTAATTATTGACGTTCGCAACAACCCCGGCGGTTTGTTGGATCAGGCGGTTAACGTTTCGGACTTGTTCTTAAATCAAGGAGAGATTGTTTCTACCCGTTCTCGCAACGAAGAAGACACCATTCGTTATACAGCCAAAGAAGGGGATATTCTTAACGGATTGCCGATTGTGGTTTTGATTAACGAAGGTTCGGCATCGGCTTCCGAAATTGTGGCCGGCGCTCTGCAAGATCACAAACGAGCAATTATTTTAGGTGAAAAATCTTTTGGAAAAGGTTCCGTGCAGACGGTTATTCCTCTGGATAAATACGGCGCCATGCGTTTGACCACGGCTCGTTATTACACACCATCCGGACGCTCCATTCAAGCGATGGGAATTGAACCAGACGTTGTGGTTCATCCGGCAAAAGTCGAAGAAGTCAAAAACGAATTCAGCTTCAGTGAGGCGGAATACAGCAACGCTTTGAAAAACGACATGGCAAACGACAACAAAAAGGACACCAAAAACGGAAAAGAAAACAATGATGAATGGCGCAAGGATTATCAACTGTCCAGAGCCGTTGATTTAGTCAAAGCTTTGGGAATTTATCAATCCGGAAAATAGAGGTTGGCGTGACGGAAAAAATTAAACAATATCTTTTTTTGACATTGGCTGTTATCGGCGCGCTTTGCGGCATTGTTATCGTCGGGTACTTTTTTGCGCAAGAAAAAAGCGAGCCGGTCTATCTTTCAAAAATAGACAAGCTGATGTTTCATGAAAAGAATCAGCCACCCAAAGTCATCCTGACGCTTCCGGACATGAAGAAAAAACAAGAAACGAAAGAAGCCGAAGACAAAAAAGATGACATCAACATGGTTCCGGAAGCAGGAAAACCGGCAACACCGGAAGCTCCTCAAAAAGAATTGACCATGGATGATCTGATGGAGCAGATTCCCAACTTGGCAAAACTGCCGACAAAGGAAGCAACACAGTCTTTAAAATATTTAACGCAACGAGATGAGCTGATAAAGGAAACAAACGGATTACAACTTCCCACAATCAGCGGTAAAGGTAAAAAACCGTGGGCGGAATACGGAAAAAGAGTAAAGGTGCTTCCCACATTCAAAAAAGTGGCCGTTGTCATCAAGGGAATGGGGTTTGACGACTTGTCTTTACAGCAAATAAGCAAAGGGTTGCCATCAGAGGTTTCTCTCAGCTTTACCCCCTATGGGCAGGATTTGGATAAAAAAATCATTCAAGCCCGCAGTCAGGGACACGAAACATACATGGATTTACTGTTGTCATCAAAGGACTTTCTGAAATCCGACAGTGGCCCGATGTCTTTGAGCCTGACAATTTCCGACGATGAAAGCCTAAACCGCCTGCATAAACTCATTGCCAGAAAAGCGGCCATCGGCGGCGTTATCGTTAACGACGGCATTGCCGATGACGACAACAAAGCTATTTTGGAAAAAGTTTTAACCGAGCTTAAAAATCGCGGATTATTGATGGTTGACGCCGTTGACGGTGACGGTGTAGAAAACATAAAAGTTTCCGCGCTTCCCCGCCAACGAGCAGATGTTGTCATTGAAGGCATTCTCAACAAAGACAAGATCAAAGAAAAAATAAAAATGGCGGAGGACATTGCTCTGACTAAGGGACAGGTTCTCTTGGTTATTGAAAACAAACCGGTTATCGTTATGGCGGTTTATGACTGGATAAATTCTTTCTCGCCCC
>CATGXW010000003.1 GCA_949542085.1 uncultured Alphaproteobacteria bacterium | reverse complement strand
AATACCTAATAAAAAATGGAAAAAAAAAAAGATTTGGATTTTCAATTGATCTTGCAAATCTTTTTGCAAATCTTCAGTTGAAACTTTTTCCTTATCTGCCAAATGTTGAATTAATGTATTATTTTTAGCGAATGCTACCATATGGCCCAAGCGGCTGTTTTCCGCAATTCTAGCCCCCGGAACCCATTGGCTAATCGGACGTCCTAAATTATCGCAGAAACGAGGATATTCGCTACCTGTTTCTGTTTTGAAATGAACATTATTTAACCATTTATATGTTTCTTCATCAAGTTCGATACCATTTAATTGTTTAGATAAGCGTTCCTGATTATCTGCCATACGAGGTAAATCGTCTGCTGTTATTCCGTCTAAATTCCATGTTTCGTCATAACGATGGATATCATTATTCAATTTTTTACGGACTATATCTATTTTGTTTTTTAATTCTTCATTATTCTCTACATCTGGTTGACGGGCATCCAGCATATCAATATAGCCATCATAAATATCCGCAATATTAGTATGATCATCATAACTATATAAATCCAAAGCCAGTGTTTGTGTTCCCTGATAATATTCATCAATTAATTTATCTATCCGGGCAGTAACTCTTTCTAAACGAGTTTTATCTGTTTGAACATTGGCATTTGTATCATTTTGAGCTTTTGCAATGTTTTCTTTTAACTCTTTATATTTTTGAGCTAAAACTTCAGGACGTAGCTGTTCTAAAACTTCATTATTATCCAACATTAATGTTGTTAATCGTTGTTCATAGTCAGCCATTTCTTCTGATGATAATGCTCTTTTTTCATTCAAAGTTTCAATTGCATGTGACGGATTTTGCACTCCGGCATCATAAAGTGTCTGGTTAATAATCCCCATATCCAACAAAACTTTTAATTTTAGTTTGTCTTCCATAAAGGCATTTTCATCAGAATTCCGGCTTCTTTCACGATAAATGTCATCATTTTCATCTTCAACCGGATTGACCGGAGGTGTCGGTCCAGGTCTTGGCCCAGGCTTCGGTTGAGGTGCCGGAGGTGTTACAACATCAATCTCCATATCTCTTGTAAAGTACGGTTCTTTAACACCGTTTGATGTCGGGTTGACCGGATCGTCATAACCGTAAACATTCTTGGCTATAAAATCACCAATCTTAACATCCGCCTCATTTTGAATGACATTATTCAAAGAATATTTCGTTGACGGATATTTTCTGGCCTCGGACAACATATATAATGCCAATAATCTGTCACGGGCAAAGGTATTGTCTTCACCGTTAATTCGGGTTTCAAAGTTTCTGAAACCTTCTGATTCCAGACGTCTTGTCCGTTCTGCGGCCGGCATATTTTGGACATTGGTATAAATTTCACCGAATTCTTCACCGGCAAATGAATCTAAAACATCCTGATTGCTCAAAATTCCGTAAGACTGTTTAACGGCCAAAACCATTTTATTCAGACGATCGGCGTCCAAATCGTGTTCGGCGGCATTAATGCTTTCCAATTGCGCAATCAATTCTTCCGGCGTATGATTAGCTCCAGCTTCACGCTTATCTGTTACAACCATCAGCATATTAGGAACAGAACGCGTTTCTTTATGTGTCTGAACAGGTTTGAGTTCAGGAACATATTCTGTAATATGCTTTTTAGTAACCGGCCATTCCTGAGCACTTTCAAAACCAAATGTTCTGGCGACATTTTCCGCTATTTCTACATCTCTGCTGTCTTTAATCAAATCATTTAATGTGGTTAAGCCTTCGTGATTCGATGTTGTATAGGCTGTTTGAACAGCTTCTAAAATTGTACGCACCTTAGAATCTAAATCAGGCACTCTCAGTTGTGAGGCTAAATCATCAATGATTGACTTATTATTAAAACCTGTGTGCGTTAAAATATGAACAAGATTCGGAATCTCTTGTAAATCTTGTTGTGTGTCTACATTGGTTTGTTCTTTATCGTCGCCGCCTTCGTCAATCGTGACTGTGTCGTTAACGCCTTCTTGCGTTGTTTGTTTGGTGTTGGTATTTAATCTGATAAACCGATCTTTAAAATCTTCATCGACAACCAATAAATCATTACCCCAAAACATTTTTTCATCATCTTGGTTGTTAAGAAAACGAGTCAACTGTTCTTCAATTGCTGTTCTTTCTTCGGCGGTTTTGGTAGATAAATATTTGTTTTTCTTCTCAATAAAACCACGGATATATTCGTCTTTTTCTTTCTCATCGGTGATATAAGCCGCTTGATCAACTGTTTCCATAAAGCCGTTATACAGTTGTTCATCATTGGTAAAATCATCATTTGAAGCTTGTTTGTTTTTTTCATACGTTGTTCTGGCTGATTCCAACATAGCCAACGCTTGATTATAAATATCTTTTAAATTAACATCATTATTCTGACCACCAAGCGATGTATCGGAATACCCTCCGACCATATTTTCAATAAATTTCTTTGTTGTTTCATAAGCTTCCGGCGTATTAAACGTGTCTTCGGCAAAGACCATTTTTCCGTTAACAATATCGTTTAATGTGTCATGAGCATCTTTTTGGAGGTTTTCAAAATATTCATCAAGAGCAGTATCCCTTGTGCTGTCTGTTGTGGTTTCAAGAGCGTCAAGGTTTTGCTGAATTTCTGCTAATGTCAATTCAGGCTTTTGGACTTCTTTTTGTTCTTGAGCCTGCTGAGCGAAGCGCTGTTCCCACCGCGCCTGATTGCCGGCAATCTCCAAGAAATCATCAATTCCAATCCTGTCACTACCGGCATTTTGGCGTTCTTGTAAAAATTTTGCAAAATCAGGGCTGTTGATGATTTCCAATTCCTGTTGTTCAGTAAAGTCGCTCATGGTGGTCCTCCAAAATAACAATTTAACACAGCTTATCGAAGCATGTTTAAAATTACATTAACACATTTTGACAAACCCTGCAAGTTTTTTGTCAAAATAATATTTCAACACACTGTTTTTATTGATTGAATCATTTACTATAAACATCCATAGACAAACAAATGAACAAAATTTTATTTTTTCTCTAGACATTGTCAAAAATGATTGTTATCCTCAGTGCAAAACCGGAGCTTTATTAATGAAAAAATCGGCCCTAGACCAACGGTTGTTAACCGAACGAAAAGTCGTCGCCGCCATTAGAGATAAAATGGATGCTCTTGCTCACGCCCAATTTTTGAAAAGAAAAAAGCCCTCCAATCCAGAGCAGAAAAAAGACCGTTATAACGGTCTCTCCAAGACCGAGCTTCGCAAACTCAGAAAAACAAAAGCCGATTATTTGAAATCTGAAATTGATTTATTGTTACGGTCTCTCGGCCTCCAACCCCACCAACACGACCCCGCGATTCCCAAAGCATCGGCGGATGAAAGCATGATGATTCGTTTTGATTTTGACGGGATTATGCACCGACCGAGAATGACAGATTTTTCTGAAAGCTATCTGCGCCACAGGCAACTTAATGTCGAAAACAAAATTTTTGAAGAAGATTCCATCGAAACCCCGTTTTCTTCCTCAGATTATAATCTCAATGATTCTCCGGCATGGAACAAAATGAAAAACTTTGCCAATTTTCGTCAGTTACGCAAGCGGATTTGCCGACAATTGGCGGGAAACAACATTCCGCCGTCTATCATCTCAGATATGAACTATTATGACTTTGTTGACATAATTATAGACATTGCGAAAAAAAGCAACAATCGTCCGTTTGAAGCTTCCCGCTCCAAGCATTTGAAAATGTTTGCAGCTTGTTACGGACAGCAATTCACGGAAATCATGACGGCTTTGCGCGTCAAACCTCAAATCACACAGTCAATTTTAACCAACATGCGCAAAGGTTGTTGCGGTGAACTTCTTGATTTACATCACATAAAAAATGTCACCAATTTTCATGAAATGGAGAACCCGTATGAAATTAACAATTTCTCCAATATGGTACTGACATTTATTCATCCGCATCACCGTTCGTTGCATTTTGGAAAAGGGTATGATATCGATGAAAACATTGTTTTTTTCGGCGGATATGATCCGGCTTTTCAGATTAGACGAAATCCTCAGAGAGAAATGGAATATCTACAAAGTTTAGGGTTTGGTAAAAAGAATGGAAAATCTTATTAAACAATTAGCCGCGCTGGCAGGCGCAAAATTCAATCCTCCCGCGGTGGCTGAAGACATTATTTGCTATCAGAAAGATTTGGCATTCAACGACATTGCTCTCCTGCCTCCTGATTTTCTGATTTTTTTACACCATTACAACGGATTTGCTTATCAAGGGGCTTTTGTGTTCGGCTTGAACCCTTCCTCCGACTATTTTGCCGATATTTTAAGCGAACACGCACTGGCAGATATTCCCGACGATAAAAATCTTGTCATTTTGGGAAGTAACGAATATGATTATTTGGCGTATAATACCGAAGCGCATGCCTATCAAATTCTTGATAAGTACGATTTTTCGGTATTGACCGAATATGACTCCTGTGCCGATGCGGTTCGGAATGTTTTAAGGCTTGATACGGTATAACATGAAAATACTATCTTTTGATGTCGGCGGCACTAAAGTCGCTTATGCCCTTGTTGATGAGCAAGGTTCCTTTTTAACACAGCGGAAAACCGTTCCGACCCCAGATAACCTTGACGAACTTAAATGCCTTTTCACCGATGTCATTCACGATCATGACCATGAAATTGACGCGGTTTCTTTTGCAACAGCCGGCGCGGTTGATGCCGACAACACGCACATTGTCTCGTCAGCGCACAATATGCCGGCGGGATATCATCATCTTGATTTCGCATCTCTATCTTCAAAGCCGGTTATTGTTGAAAATGACGCCAATGCCGTGGCTTGGGCCGAACATTGCGCCGGAGCCGCCATGAACTGCGCAAACGCCATCATTGTCGCCATCGGAACAGGTTTGGGACTAGGTATTATCGTCGACGGCAAAATACTCAAGGGAAAATCCGGCGCGGCCGGTGAGGCTCATTATCCGATTGACAGAGGACACAAACGCTTGTGCGGATGCGGTTCATATGATTGCTTTGAAATTTACGCCTCGGGAAAAGCCTTGGCTATGGACGCACAAGAGGCTTTTAACAATCCGCAAATGACCTCGCATGATTTGATAAAATTGAAACAAGAGAATAACGCCGCGGCGCAACAGGTTTTTGATTCATGGTGCGATGATATTATCGCCGGCCTGCGCAGTTTGGCCACGTTATTTGATCCCGAGGTTATTGTTTTGTTCGGTTCGTTGGTCGCTTTTCTTGACGAGCAAAAAATGGAAACAAAAGCCAATGATAATCTGGTGGTTCCGTCGTTCAGACTCAAAAAAGCCCGATTTGGCAATGATGCGGCGCTTGTCGGCGCGGCGTTACTGGCGGTAAACAAGCTAGGGAAGTAATTATGATTTATCTTTGGACAATGCAAACACCTATCGGCTTGTTAACTCTGGCAGAAAAAGACAAGATGTTGGCCGCCGTCAGTTTTTTTGTTCCTACGTTTACAGAAGAAACCAGTCAGAAGAAAACATCTCTGCTGGAAAAAGCCGAAAAACAATTGGCCGAATATTTTGCAGGACAACGAACGATTTTCGACTTGCCGTTATTTGTAAACGGAACCGATTTTCAAAAAAACACATGGAAAGAATTGCAAAAAATCCCATACGGAGAAACAATCAGCTACGGCGAATTGGCGAGACGCTGCGGAAATCCCAAAGCCTGCCGCGCCGTCGGCATGGCCAATAATAAAAACAAGATTGCCATTATTATTCCGTGTCACCGCGTCATCGGCAGCAACGGCAAATTGGTCGGTTATGCCGGCGGGTTGGATGTTAAAACCAAACTCTTGGAGCTGGAGAAGAAAAAAGGGGCCTTATAAGCCCCTTTTTTTATCGTCCTAAGCAACCATGGGTTTCTTTGGCAAACTTGACATAGCGTTTATACAAGCGCTCCAATTCTTGCTGAACGGCATGATTGATGGTTCCTTTGCGGTACCGACCGTTTTTATCCGGTGTTCCGGCTTTGACACCAGTCAAAATCTCGATACCGTCATCAACCGTGTCAACCGCCCAGATGTGGAATTGCCCATTATCAACAGCTGTCAAAATATCTTCACGGAGCATCAAATCTTTGACATTTGTTCTTGGAATGATAACGCCTTGGCTACCGGTCAAACCACGATGATTGCAGACATCAAAGAAACCTTCGATCTTTTCGTTCACACCGCCGATAGGTTGAATTTCGCCAAACTGGTTAACAGAACCGGTGACGGCAATACTTTGCTTAATCGGAATACCGGAAATTGCGGACAACAAGCAATAATACTCGGTTGAAGATGCGCTGTCCCCATCCACGCCGCCGTAAGATTGTTCAAACACGATTGAAGCACTTAATGACAACGGAGAATCCTTGGCAAAGCGGTTAGCCAGCAAACTGGACAAGATTAACACGCCTTTGGTGTGTATCGGACCGCTCATTTCGACTTCGCGCTCAATATTGACAAACTCACCTTTACCGATGCGAACCTGTGTCGTGATGCGGGCCGGTTTACCAAAGCTGGTGCGGGAGAAGTTATAGACGACCAAACCATTGATTTGACCGACACGAGATCCTTCCACATCCATTAAAATCGTGCCTTTGTCGATTTGCTCCAACATGGCCTGCTTGACTCTGTCACTGCGGTAAATTTGCGCTTGAATAGCTTGTTCAATATGATTTTTGCCAATTTGGTTGGCTTTTGATTTGCGCGCCCAATAATCGGCTTCACGCAATAAATCACCGATTGAAGCGATGTGAGCCGTCAGCTTTTCAGAATCTTCCGCCAAACGAGATGAGTATTCAATCACACGGGCTACCGCCTGCTTATTCAGAGAGCGCAGATTTTTCTTTTTTGACAAAGAACCAATCAGTTTTGCATACTCAATTTCGTTTTCAGACGTTCTGTCCATCAAAATACCAAAATCGGCCTCAACCTTGAAGTAGTCTGAGAAGTCAGGATCCCTTTCGCTCAAAACCTCATAAAGCTCTTCATCACCGGTCAAAATAACTTTAACATTCAAAGGAATCGGCTCCGGATCAAGAGAAATGGTCGTGAACGTCGTTTCATCGCTCGGCGCCTCAATCTTAATGCTTTTAGATGCCAGCGCCCGTTTCAGAGAATCCCACGCATAGGGCTGAATCAAAAGCTTACGCGCGTCAATCAAAAGGAAACCTCCGTTTGCCTGATGCAACGCTCCCGCTTTAATCAACGTAAAGTCCGTCAGCAAGGCACCATATTGTTGAATACGCTCAACTCGACCGACCAAATTGCCTTGTGTCGGGTGATCAAGATGGATAATCGGCGCACCGGAATCTTTTTCGTTTTTGACAATGACATTAACTTTAAATTTGGCAAACTTGTCTTCTTCCGGCTGTTTCATCCGAGAAAACAGAGCGGACAAAGCGTCATCTCCTTCAGCGGCCGGCGCTTCCTGATTAGGCAAAAACTCATCAACATTGGATAAAATATATTTTTGAATATGTTTCAAAAATTCGTTAGCAGCCTTGAAACCTTTATATTTTTTGTGCAGATTATCAATCGGATCTTTGACGGCAATCTTCAAAAACTTTTCACGCAGATTGGTGGTTTCCTTGCGTTCTTTGTCTTCCCACTGCGGCAGATCCTGTGCGGTGTTTTCAATTTCCACCTGCATTTGATTCAGGTCTTCAAGCAACTGCTGTTTTTCTTCTTCAGGCAATTCATCAAACGCTTCAGGACTTAAGACCTCGCCATTCTTAACCGGCGCCACAACTAAGCCAACCGGCATGTGCAAGAGAGAGACACTTTTCCCTTTGGCCTTTTTTTGCAGGATTTTGATATATTCTTCTTTGTGCTGTTTGTATTTTTCGGTAATGATACTCAAACCGGCCTTGTATTCATCACTCTCCAAAATCGCAGGAATTGAAGCGGCAAGATTTTCCAACAGCTTGTCAACATCCTTGGCAAAATCGCCGGCTGTTCCGGCAGGAAAACTGATTGCCCGAGGTTTATAGGGTTCATCAAAATTATAAACATAAGCCCAATCATCCGGTGTCGGGCGTTTGGTTGCTTCTTGCTGGAGCACACGTTTGACCAAGCTGGTTTTTCCGGTTCCCTCCGGGCCAAGGCAGAATAAATTATATCCTTTGGACTGAATGTTTATACCCAGTTCAACCGCACTTAAAGCTCTGTCCTGCCCTAAGGCGGATAAACGTTCTTCCAATTCGGCCGTGCTGGAAAATTTGAACTTTTTGTGGTCGCACTTGGTATATAATTCGTGTGATTTTAATTTACTGATGCTCATTGATAAAAAATCCCTATACATTAAATTTTGGATGAGATAAGTTACTATATAGGTTAAAAGACTAACATTGCGTAAAGAAGAATGATTTTTACAAAATATTTTTACATCGTTCCCTTCCTTGTTTTTTTTGCCGGAGCCGTTGTTTGGTTCTGGGCTTTTCTGCGCAAAATAAAAAAAGATTTTACGCTTAAAATGCTCGCTAAAAAAATTCTTTCGCAACAAAAAAACATATCCAGACCTACGTATTTTTCAAGCTTTGAGCTAAAAAAACACCTCCGCATCAACCAGCCTTCCGTTGAAATCGACGACTATTGCGAAGACCTTTTCTTTCATCCCGAAAAAGCTTTGAAAAAAATAAAAGACAATCCGGTTTTAGAAGCCGAACTTTGTTTTTTACTCGGAAAAAAAGCAACGGCTCGGGATTTGCTTGAACAGGTAAAAACATCCGGACTGCCTCGCTTTGTTAAAGCTAAAAAACTGTTTTTAGAAGCCTCCTTCGCTCTTGAAGAGGGAGATTTGATGGCGGCGTCGGAAGACTGCGCCCAAGCCACGGTTCTGTTTCGCAAAGAAAAGGCCTTTTATGAGGTTGCCGAAGCCCATTTGCTGATGGGAACAATTTATCGTGTCAGCGCTCTTTATGACGTGGCACAAATCATGTTTAAAACAGCCGCCGATATTTTTGAACAGTTCGGCGCCTCTCACCGAAAAGCCGAAGCTATCGGAAACAGAGGAATGTTAACGGCGGCGCAAGAACTCTTTGATGACGCGGAAGCTTATTTCCTTGAGGCCGAAAACATTTACGCCTCATTGCAACAAAAAATTTCGCAATCAGAAATCATCAACCAACGCGCTCTGACATTTTTAGCCGCAGGCAATTATAAAAAAGCCGCGGAACTTATTAAAGAAGCCCGTTTTGGCGGTAAAGGCAGACAGTATGATGTTTTTGCAGGGTTTAATTATGAACTGGAAAGCAGAATCTTGAGCTCGCAAAAAAAATGGAAACAATCTTTTGCCGCCGCCGAAAGCGCCTTGAATTTTTATAAAAAAACAAAAAATATCCCCGGACAATTGGAAACGTTGATGCTACAAGCTCAAGCCGCTTTTGAAATGAAAAGAAACAGGCAAGCGGAATCCTTTGCTCGTCAGGCCATCGCCTTATCTGAAAAACACCCCAGCTGTTTTCATGTGGCCAACGCATACAGCCTGCTGGGATTGATTTTTCTGCAACAAGGCGATTTGTCTCGCGCCAAAACTTTTTTCATGCAATCATTATCCCAAGAAACAAGGAATGACCGCCGTAACGGCATGGCGATTGATTGCGCTAATCTGGCTTTGCTGGAAAAGCTTTCCGGACACAAAACGGAAGCAGACGACTTTGCGCAAAAAGCTTTGGAATATGCCCAAGCTTTCGGAGAAGACGAACTTTATCAGCTTTTGAAAAACAAATGCTTAACTTAAACTTAAAAACAACGTTGCTTGTTGGGCCAGACCTAGCGGACCTTTAACTTTGACACCGCAAACGCACAGCCTTTTTCTTGGGGTGCCACAATCTCAACGTCATCAACACCGACGTTGGCAAACGCCAATACATAAAATGTCGGCACGGCAAGAGGATTAAACAAATAGTCACAACTAAACAGTTTGATTTTGTTTTTAACCTGCAGCCCTGTATGATTCATAAAACTTTTGAAATTTCTTGACCATGGTGTTTCGCCCCAATCACCATAGATAATAACGGGAATGTCTTGTTGGGAGACAAATTCTCCAAGTTTTGAAAAAGCCTGCTGACGCTTGCGGAAAGGCATTTTTGAGAAGTCAACATTGACAATCGTGTATTTGTTAACCTGAGGAGACGGCATAACCGTAATCGGAGAGGCGCTGTTTTTATCTAAAACAATGCTTGTACCCTGCTCAATTTTATTGTTAAGAAAGATATTTGCCGACGCAGACAAATATCCGTATTGCACCAGAAAACAAACCAAAAAAAACACACCCGTGGCCCAGCGGGTGAGGCTAAAGGCATAAACAGCCAAAACAAATGTTATCACATAGGCCTGAAACAGATAGTTTTTCAACATAGCCAGAAAACTGAAATCCGTCGAATTGAAAAACAACAAGAAAGAATACAAACCACAGGCAATCACCATGATTTTTAAAAACAGTTGCTGTCTTTCGCTTTTTTTTCTTTGACTTAAGTAACCCATTTTTAATTTATTTTATCTATTGTTAAAGACACACGCATTCATCTCTTATGCAAAGAAGAGTGTAGATTGTTTTTTACAACTTGTAAATGGTTAGACGCAACATATGCATGAGCAATTAACAACCTTGGTTCAAATCGGTGAATTTTTCGCCTCGGTTTCCAATAATATCGACGCTTTGGCCGGCGTTGCCGATCATTACTTGTCCGGCGCCCAAAACCTGCGTTTGGCCTCTATTATTCTTATGTTGCTTGCGTTTCTTCTGTTTTTGTTTTTAATCATCATCCTATACGTCAAATCGATTGTTTCTTTTTTGAAAAGCGGCAAAGACGACAACACGGACATTGATGACAGCATTTTTGACGAAGAGGATGAAGAGCGGCTGAAACAAATTATGGAAGAACAGGAGCGCGAACGAGAACTGGAAAAAGAGTTGCAAAAGGAACTCGAATTAGCCCGCACCGAAAAAGAAATACTGGAACAAACAGAGAAACGCAAACAACAAGAAAAAGAAACCGCCGAAAAAGAAAGAAAAAAAGAAAAAACACGGGCAAAAGAAAAGGAAAAGAAAGACGACGAGCGCCAAAGAGGTGCAAAAAAAGCGCAAGCAGCCATTGATTTGGATTGGAAAAAAGGGAAAACACCGGAAACGGCCGCAGAAACCCCTGTTTTGAATCAAGAATTTTTATCATATCGACAAAGCCAAAAAGATTTGTCGGAGTTGTTGGGATTGGTGATTGACATGCTGGTTCGCGGCGTTGATGATTTGAAAATCGCCCAAACAGTTATGTTCCGCAACCAAGGAAAGAACTCCGAAGACGATATTTTACAGATGATTGAATCAACAAAAGATTTTATCACTTTGTGCCTTAACGGCAATTTTGACAGACTTCCGGCCAATAACACTCAGGTATCTGAAGCCGACGCGCTTTATCATCTGGCATTGGGGGATCCGACGTTAGCCTTGTCTATGATTGAACATTTGATGGATTATAACATCGAGCTGGGCAGTCAGGCATCTCCGGCACAAAAAAGGGAAGAACTTTTCCGGATTGTTTCCAACTATGCCTGCACCTTTGGAAACCTTGCCTCCATTAACGATTTGCACCTTGCGACCGGAGCTTTTGAATTGGCGATTGAACTTAATCCGTCCAACATCAACGCATGGGGACGTCTTGGCGATATGTACGCAAAGGCAACATCAACCAGCAAGGCCATCTGGGCTTATAACAATGTCTTAAATCAGGCTGACGAAGATTTGTATGTGCGACAAGTGGCCAACGCCAATAAAATGATGTCGCAATATCTTTATGATCAGGGTAACAGTCTGCAGGCGGCAAAGCTGTATAACAGCAGCAAGCAATATTATGATTCTCTCGGCATCAACCGTCGATTGGATAAACAAGAACTTGAAATCGTGGAAATCATCGAATCGAACCAGAAGAATGATTTGCACCAAACGATTCAAAAACTCTTGGAAAGAAAAAATTCTGTCGTCTATAATTTTTAGCGCTACTTGGCTTTGGGCAAAGAAACATCCGGCGCGCGCAAATACAGAGGCTTCGGAAAATCAATCCGTTTATTGTCAAAACACCGCAACCCCGCCTCTGCCACACATTCGACCGACAGCGCTTCCGGCATCTTGATGCAGTGCAAACTTAATCCGCTCGGCCGGCTCAAAAAACGTTCAACCCCGTCACCTGTCAACGATATTTTTTTGTGACGCAACAAAGCTTTCAAATCTTCATATTCACCGGCTTGCGGCGCCGAAATCTTATTTAATCCGGCATCAAACAACTGAAAATAAAAATCATCACGCTTGGTTTCAATAATAACGGCGTTGATATCCGCCAGTTCTTCCGGATTAAATGTTAAAGCATAGGCGTCAAAAGCCGAAACACCGCAGACTTTTACTTGCGGAGAAGCAATGGAAAAAGCGCGGGCGGCGGCAATACCGGAACGAACACCGGTAAAAGACCCCGGTCCGGTGCAAACCGTCAACAACCCCAAATCGGCAAAAGCGATACCAGCCTCATCCAACATTTGTTTCATTTGCGGGATAAGAACTTCTGCCTGCCCAAAATCCATCAGTTTTTGAAAAACACTGATTTTTTTACGGCCTTTTTGCAAAATAACGGCACATTGCGCCGCTGTTGTATCGTAAGCTAAATTGTACATCTTTTCCACTTGTCTGAAAAATTCGGTTTAATTAATGCTTTTTATATAATAGAATCTGAAAAGACACAATATTTTTTTCATTTTGCAAAAACACATGATTGATACCGTTTTTTTAAGCGATTTATATTACGCGGCTCCGGAACTTTGGTATACCTTGTCCGGATTGTTCGGCTTTATGTTGTGCTTTATGGGAGTTCAGGGATTTAAAATTTTGCGGCTACGCAAGCAAAATTATTTCTTAAACCGAGACCGAGAACGCTATGCCGAAACGCTTTACGCTTCAAAAGACGGATATTTTGCTTTTATCTATCCCGATGAAAAAGTTAACGATCCCAGAAAAAACATCGTCGAAAGGTGCTCCCGCAGGTTGGCCGTGATGCTCAGTTTGCCGGAGGGAACCAAATCAGGCTTTGAAGACATCTTAAAAAACTTCTATAAAGACGATATCAAACGATTGTTGAAATATGTTAATCTTCTTCGGGATGAAGGCGTTTCCTTTGATGATGAGTTTATCTTAAAAAGCAACAACAAATTTTTACGCCTTTCCGGCTCCAGAATTAATGGCACCGACGGCAATATTTATTGCGACATGATCTGGTTTCGGGACATTAGTTTTGAAACGCACAAAATCGTCAGGCTGGAAGAAGACCGGCAAAAAACATCGGCAAAACTCCATCAACTGGAAGACATGATTGACCACATCCCTTTCCCCATCTGGCTAAGAGACAATCAACTCCGTCTGCTTTGTTATAATAAAAAATACGAGGATTTCTTGGAAAAAAAATCCGAAGAACCGGCAAACAACGAGCTGACAAGCACCAACGGAGAAAAAATACCTTATATGTTGGCTCAGGCCGCTCAAACAACGAACAAACCCAAAAGCGGCGTTATAAACCTTGTCAAAGACGGAACCCGTTTGGCTATGGAGGCGATTGAAACGCCTTTCCATGTTGATTTGGAAACAATCTATTCCGCCGGCGCCCTGACAGATATCAACGAACTTGACGAACTAAAACGCCACCTCAAACAACATCAAAACGCTCAATTGGAAATTTTGGGAACGCTGGGAACCGCGTTTGCCGTTTTTAATCAACAATTGCAATTGGCATTTTATAACAAAGCCTTTGCCAGATTATGGAAACTTGATGAAAACTGGTTGGAAAGCAGCCCGAGTTATTCGATGTTTTTAGACGAGATGAGAGATAAACGTCTGCTGCCGGAGGTTCCCGATTTTAGCAAATTTAAAAATGACGAACAAAGCGAATTTTCAAAAATTATTGAACCCAAAGAAGATATGCTCCACTTGCCGGACGGAAAAACTTTACGTCGTGTTCGG
>CATGXW010000002.1 GCA_949542085.1 uncultured Alphaproteobacteria bacterium | reverse complement strand
GGACGATAGTTGCTGAAGAACGGAGTATGACGACCGCCTTCTTCTTTCGTCAAAATGTAGCATTCACATTTGAATTCTGTGTGCGGAGTGATTGAACCAGGGGCTGCCAAAACTTGACCGCGCTCTACTTCTTCTCTCTTTGTACCACGCAACAGAACACCGATGTTATCGCCGGCTTCACCTTGATCCAACAATTTGCGGAACATTTCGATACCGGTACATGTTGTTTTCTGAGTCGGTTTGATACCTACGATTTCGATTTCGTCACCTACGTGCAATACACCACGTTCTACACGACCGGTAACAACTGTACCACGACCGGAAATAGAGAATACGTCTTCAATCGGCATCAAGAACGGTTTGTCTTTCGGACGATCCGGTTGCGGAATGTAACGGTCTACTTCTTCCATCAATTTCAAGATAGAATTTTTACCTTTTTCTGCGTCGCCGTCTTCCAAGGCTACCAAAGCAGAACCTTTTACGATTGGGATTTCATCACCCGGGAAGTCATAAGATGACAACAGGTCACGGATTTCCATTTCTACCAATTCCAACAATTCAGGATCGTCTACTTGGTCAACTTTGTTCATGTAAACAACAATTGCAGGAACGCCTACCTGACGAGCCAACAAGATGTGTTCACGTGTTTGCGGCATCGGACCATCAGCTGCACTTACAACCAAGATCGCACCATCCATCTGAGCTGCACCGGTAATCATGTTTTTAACATAGTCGGCGTGGCCCGGACAGTCTACGTGTGCATAGTGACGGTTATCTGTTTCATATTCTACGTGTGATGTAGAAATGGTGATACCACGAGCTCTCTCTTCAGGTGCTTTATCAATTTGATCATAAGCTGTAAAGCTTGCACCGCCCTTCTCTGCCAATACTTTTGTAATCGCAGCGGTCAATGTTGTTTTTCCGTGGTCTACGTGACCAATCGTTCCAATGTTGCAGTGCGGCTTATTCCGCTCAAATTTCTCTTTTGCCATTTAGAATTACTCCAAATTAAGTTAGTTATAAAAAATTTTAATTTGATTTTCTTTTTAGAGGAGCAGATAGGGTGATTTGGAAAGTGAGAAAAATTTTAGCGTACAAAGAAGTACATGAATTTTTCGAACTGAACCAAACCGCCCTAGATGCCCTATAAAATGGAAATCTTATGCGTTTTTGGCTTTTACCTTATCAGCAATATCCTTCGGTACTTCAGCGTAATGATCGAATACCATGGTAAACTGAGCGCGGCCCTGAGACAGAGAACGCAAAGTGTTAACATAGCCGAACATATTTGCCAAAGGAACAGCCGCATCAATCACACGTGCATTAGCGCGTTGATCCATACCACTAACCATACCGCGGCGAGAGTTCAAATCACCGATGATATCGCCCATATATTCTTCAGGTGTAACCACCTCAACCTTCATAATCGGTTCCAACAACTTCGGATTTGCCTGACGCATACCTTCACGGAAAGCAGCGCGAGCAGCAATTTCGAAGCACATAACGTTAGAGTCGACTTCGTGATAAGCACCATCATAAAGGTTACATTTAACACCGCTTACCGGATAGCCCGCGATAACACCGGCATCCATAGCGGAACGCAAACCTTTTTCAACACCCGGAACGTATTCCTTCGGAACGTTACCGCCGACAACTGTGTTTTCGAATTCAAAACCATTGTAACCTTCAATCGGTTCAAATTTGATTTTAACCTTCGCAAACTGACCGGCACCACCGGATTGTTTCTTGTGAGTATATTCAATATCACAAGGTTTGGTAATTGTTTCACGATAAGCAACTTGCGGTTCACCGACATTAGCATCAACCTTGAATTCTCTCTTCAAACGGTCAACGATGATCTCGAGGTGCAATTCGCCCATACCTTTAATGATTGTCTGTCCGGAATCAGGATCGGAAGAAACTTTGAATGACGGATCTTCCATAGCCAAACGAGACAAAGCCAAGCCCATTTTTTCAACATCGGCTTTGGTTTTCGGCTCAACGGCCAATTCGATAACAGGATCCGGGAACACCATGTTTTCGAGAACAATCGGATGAGATTGATCACACAAAGTATCACCGGTTGTGGTATCTTTCAAACCAGCCAAAGCAACGATATCACCGGCATTAGCTTCTTTTAATTCTTCACGTTTGTTAGCATGCATCAACAACATACGACCAACGCGTTCTTTCTTATCTTTAACAGAGTTATAGATGTAAGAACCGGCTGTCATTGTACCTGAATAAATACGGGTAAATGTCAAAGAACCGACGAACGGATCGTTCATAATCTTAAATGCTAAAGCTGACAAAGGTTCACTGTCGCTCGGGCGTCTTGATTCTTCTTTATCCGTGTTCGGATTAACACCTTCAATAGAAGGAACGTCAACCGGAGACGGCAAGTAATCAATAACAGCATCCAACAAAGGCTGAACACCTTTGTTTTTGAAAGCTGTACCGCAGAAAACAGGAACGAATGACTGAGCCAAAGTACCTTTGCGGATACATTTTTTCAATGTATCGACAGAGATTTCTTTACCTTCCAAATAGTCTTCCATAGCCTGTTCATCTTCTTCAACAGCCATTTCAACCAACTGTTGACGATATTCATCGGCCTTGTCTTTCAAATCAGCAGGAATTTCCTGAATTTCAATCGGAGAATCAGCTGTATCGCCAGTATAAACGATAGCTTTCATTTCCAACAAATCGACGACACCCTTGAATTCGGCTTCAGCACCGATAGGCAATTGCAAAGCCATCGGACGAGCGCCCAAGCGGTCAACAATCATATCCAAACAACGATAGAAGTTGGCGCCGATACGGTCCATTTTATTGCAGAAGCAAATACGAGGAACACCATATTTGTCAGCTTGTCTCCAAACTGTTTCAGATTGCGGTTCAACACCGGCAACTGAGTCAAATACGGTAATCGCACCGTCAAGAACACGCAAAGAACGTTCAACTTCTACAGTGAAGTCAACGTGCCCCGGTGTATCAATAATGTTAATTCTATGATTCTTCCAGAAGCAGGTTGTTGCGGCAGAGGTAATTGTAATACCACGCTCTTGTTCCTGTTCCATCCAGTCCATAGTGGCGGCACCTTCGTGTGTTTCGCCAATTTTGTGATTAACACCCGTATAGTACAGGATACGCTCGGTAGTAGTTGTTTTACCCGCATCAATGTGAGCCATAATACCGATGTTTCTATACATTTCCAATTTATGTGTACGAGCCATTGTATTTTTCCTATACTAGAATTAAAATTTGTAATGGGAGAAAGCTTTGTTAGCTTCAGCCATTTTGTGGGTATCCTCACGTTTTTTAACGGCAGAACCTTTGTTGGCAACAGCGTCTAACAATTCACCGGCAACACGTTCTGTCATAGTTGTTTCAGAACGTTTCTGAGCGGCATCGATAATCCAACGGATGGACAGAGCCTGACGACGATCAGCGCGGACTTCCATCGGAACTTGGTAAGTTGCACCACCAACACGGCGAGACTTAACTTCTACCAAAGGTTTAACATTATCGATAGCGTCATGAAACAATTTCAAAGCATCTTGTTTAGATTTGGCGGCAACGATGTCGAGTGCAGAATAAACGATTTTTTCTGCAACGGCTTTCTTACCGTCTTCCATAACGTTGTTAATAAATTTAGCAACTACCAAATCGCCGAATTTAGCGTCTGGCAGCACGTTTCTTTTTTCAGCAGCGTGACGACGTGACATCTTCTTCTACTCCTTACTTAGGTCTCTTAGCGCCGTACAGAGAACGACGTTGACGACGTTTAGACACACCTTGAGTATCCAAGGTACCACGAATGATATGATAACGAACACCAGGCAAGTCCTTTACACGTCCGCCTCTAATCAGCACCACTGAGTGTTCTTGAAGATTGTGACCTTCACCAGGGATGTAGCTGATTACTTCAAAGCCGTTCGTCAAGCGAATACGAGCCACTTTACGCAAAGCTGAGTTCGGTTTTTTCGGGGTTGTTGTATAAACCCTAGTACAAACACCGCGTTTTTGTGGGCAAGCTTTCAAAGCCGGAACTTTGTTTCTCTTCACTTTTGGTGTTCGTGATTTACGAATTAACTGATTAATTGTAGGCATCACTAATTTCCTTAAAGTATTGTTAATGTTAAATAAAAACCCTCAAAGAGGCTTGCTTCAGACACACCTGTGCCTTACTCCCCTTCTTTTAGAGTCTCGGCATACTAGATTCATCCCCTCAAAAAGTCAAGCCCCTTTTACGAAAATTTTGAGTCTAAAAAACATTCACATTTTATTAACACAACTCGCCTCCGATTCGGAAAGGCGAGCCATTGCGCAGAACGAGCCAAACCGTTTTTGAGTCAAATTGAGTCCAAAACAAAAAAAGCCGAGAATTTCTTCTCGACTTTTCAACCCTATTTATTCGTTCTGAGGTTCGCTTTCCACCTGTGCTTATCTATAATACCAAGCAGCAAAACAATCGAAACAAACATCGCTCCAAGAAAACATCCTTTGCGCATATCATGAAGCGACATCGCTCTGAGGTCATCTTCCGACACAAAACCGGAATACACACGCATCGCGCACCCTCGAGTTTGGTAATACGTAACAGGCAATCCGCTGGCCATAGCTTCAAAACCGTGCAATTCATTAACCTGTGTGCGAGAATTTTCCGTTTGGATAAAATAGGTCTTTTCTGCCTCATCGAACTGCAAAGTTGCTTGTCCGTATGCTTCCACTATAGGACGAATAAGCCAAGCCAAAACCAAAACTCCCAACCAAAGCGGAAGTCCCCATTTGAAGAATTTTTTTAAGATTTCTCTCATACGCAATAATTTTTAAGTGATACAATTTTCTTTTTAATTAATTATCAGCCTTCCCCCTCAAAGTCAAGGCATAAAAAAAACGCCAAAGAACTTTACTCCTCCGGCGTTTTTCATCAGTTAAACCGAGACGGGTGCATACTTCTGAACATCGACAACCAAAATGGAAATGACAACCAGCAAACACCAAGCAACAAGCCCGGCAATAAAGTACCCCTGCGCTTATCGTTGAGAGCCTTATCAAGCAGATTTTCTTTAGACACGTTTCCTGACACGACTATTGCTTCCTGCCCTTGAACTTTCAAAAAGGAAACTCTCTTGCCGGCATACATGTCTTCCGTTTTTTGCTGAGAATTGACATCCATTCTGAAATTTTCAGTTTCGACGAAATAAACCGCCATCCCTTTGTCATATTGCAACGTGGCCTGCCCATAAGCTTCAACCTTGGGAGCGCAAACAGCAACCATAACCAGAATGACGCTCCAGATGACCACCGTCCAAATAAAAAACCTTTTCATACACGATAATTTTTAAATGATACATAATTTCAAGAGAAAATATCTTCATCTTCTTTTAATGTCAACCGCAAACATCTTCGCGTATAATACGTAAAAATCGCTTGCCATTTCTCCAAGAAGCGGCTAATCTCTGAGCATAAATTTGATAATTATGAGGAATTATAATGACTGATAATCAGGATATCATTTCAGCCCGACGCACTATCGACAAAGAAATAGAAGCGTTGCGTATGATGGAAAACGATTTAAACGGAAACTTGTCTCAAGCTTTGGACATTATGCAAAACACTAAAGGCCGTGTTATCGTTACCGGAATGGGAAAATCAGGACACGTCGGCAGTAAAATCGCCGCAACTTTAGCCTCGACAGGAACCCCATCTTTCTTTGTTCACCCTGGTGAAGCCAGCCACGGTGATTTGGGAATGTTGACAGGAGAAGACTGCGTGGTCGCCATTTCCAATAGCGGCGAGACCAGAGAGTTATCTGACATTATTATCTACTGCAAACGTTATAATATTCCGTTGATTGCCATTACTAAAAATCCGGACAGCGCTTTAGGACGCTCCGGAGATGTTTTGTTGCAACTCCCTAATGACGGAGAAGCTTGCCCGCTGGGCTTGGCGCCGACATCATCAACCACGGCAACCATTGTGCTCGGGGACATTCTGGCTGTTGCCTTGCTGGAACGCAAAGGCTTTACCAAAACCGATTTCAAACAACGTCACCCCGGAGGCAAACTCGGAGCCTTTTTGCAAAAAGTATCAGACCTGATGCACACCGGCGATAATTTGCCGCTGGTTGACGAAAACACCAGTATGCAGGAAGCACTGCTTGTTATGACGTCTAAAATGCTCGGATGCGTCGGCATCATTGACAAACAAGGCAATTTATTGGGAATGATTACCGATGGGGACTTGCGTCGTTGTCTCAATCCGGAACTCTTATCCCAAAAAGCATCTCAGGTTATGACCACCAACCCTAAAACCATCGCGCCTGACGCTTTAGCTGCCGAAGCTCTGGGAATAATGAACAACACCGGAAAGGGAATTACGCAGCTCTTTGTGGTTGAAGATCAAAAACCGATAGGCATCATTCACATCCATGATTGCTTGCGCGCAGGAGCGGCATAACCTTGTTTGACAGAGAAAAAATAGACCATTACTTTCAAGAAGATTCTTTGCGCAGTGTTAAACCCAAGACTGTATCACCGGCAAACCGACACAGTCGTATTGTTCACTGGGCAAAGTTACTCTTGCCGAGTATCGCCGCTGTTTTAATCGGCGCTCTGTTGGTTTATCCTTCTCTCAAAACAGACCCTAAAGACTTTAAGCTCGACATCACCCGCCCCAAAAAGGGAGAATTGGAAAAACTCCACGTTGAAAATACGGTTCTTTATGTTACAGACAAAAATAACCGCATCAACAATTTCGTTGCCCAAAACATTGATGAAACAGCCCCCGGTTCAAAATTAGTCAAACTAACCTCGCCGGAAGGAATGCTTCCCGTAAACGATACGGATTGGGCAAACATCAAAGCGCCGACAGGCTATTTTGACCAAAACAAAAATACAATGACCCTGACGGATAATGTTGAAATTTTCTACAGCGAAGGAATGTCATTACAAACACCGGATGCCACATTTGATTTTAATTCCTCCAGAGGTTTTGGTGAAAACGGTGTTACAGCGGACGGTTATTTCGGCAACCTGAAAGCCGACGGATTTGAATTTTCAACACAAGATGATATCTTAATCTTTAACGGTCACAGTGATATCACAATCAAAGAAGAAAGCCTAAAAGGAAGATAACAGATGAAACCAGCTTTTCTGACTTTATTAGCAGCACTTTACGCCGCCACGGCCTCAGCCGCCGATGTTAACTTAACGGCTGATGAAAAAGTTGAGTGGCATCAAAAAGCACAAAAGATTGTCGCCGTCGGCAACGCTGTTGCCACCAAGGAAGACATGAACATTCGAGCTGACCGTTTAATCGGGTATTATGCCGGCAGAGAAAACACACCCAAAGGCAAAAGCCAAATCACCAAAGTTGAAGCCCGTGGCAATGTCATCATGAAGTCGGCCAAAGCCAATGCTTCCGGAAACGCTATGGATTATGACCTGAAAAAAGACATTGTTATCCTCACCGGAACACCGGCTAAAATTGAAACCGATAAAGAAACCATTACGGCCAAAGACAAAATCACCTACTATCCGTCAGAACAAAAAGCGATTGCCTCCGGCAACGTTATCGCAACGGATAAACAAAACAACAAACTTTACGCCGACACAATAACAGCCTATTTTGTTGACGGGCAAACATCTAAAATGGACCTCAAAGAAGTACAAATTTCCGGAAATGTAAAAATTGTTACCGATAACGCAGAAGTACGCGCGGACAAAGGCACATATTTTCCGCAACAAGGAAAAATCAAACTCTTTGACAATATTGTCATCAATCAACAAGGCAATATCTTAAAAGGAGATCAAGCCGAAACCAACCTCAACAGCGGCATCAGCAAATTAATCTCTACAACCAAAGGCAACAGGGTTCAAGGTGTCTTTAAAGAGAAGAAAAAAACAGAAAAGAAGTAAAAAACAATGACAATCACCCCTATTTCAGAATCAAAGCTTGAAGTTTTTAATATCGGCAAAAAATATAAAAACCGACCGGTTCTGCGCAATGTCTCGCTGAACGTGCGCCGAGGAGAAGCCGTTGGCCTGTTGGGACCGAACGGCGCCGGAAAAACAACATGTTTTTATTGCGTCACAGGATTAATCACGCCGGACTATGGTGACGTCCATATTGACGGACAGGACATTACCAATCTTCCTATGTATCGCCGCGCCAGAATGGGGATTGGCTACCTCCCGCAAGAAGCATCAATTTTTCGCTCTCTGTCGGTTGAAGACAACATAAAGGCCATTCTGGAAATTGTCGTTGATGATGAAAGCAAGCGTGAAAACATGCTCGAAGAATTACTGTCCGAGTTTTCCATTGCCCACCTGCGTAAAAGTCCGGCTATTGCTCTGTCCGGCGGTGAACGTCGTCGTTTGGAAATAGCCCGTGCACTGGCCAGTCAACCACACTATATTTTGCTTGACGAGCCCTTGGCCGGTATTGACCCGATTGCCGTCGGCGAAATTCGCAACTTGGTTTCCCAACTCAAACATCGGGGCCTCGGCGTTCTGATTACCGACCACAACGTGCGTGAAACACTGGACATCACCGACCGCGCCTATATCCTATACGGCGGTTCGGTATTAATGGAAGGAACACCGGAAGAAATCATCGCCAGCGAAGAAGTCCGCAAAGTTTATCTCGGAGATTCCTTTTCCCTTTAACCGCCGATACCCGCAAGGATTAAACAATGGCTTTAACACCCAAACTGGAAATCCGGCAGTCGCAATCGCTTTTAATGACGCCCCAACTGCGTCAGGCGATAAATTTGCTGCAGCTATCCAATTTGGAACTCAACGAATTTTTGGAACAGGAACTGAACAACAATCCCTTTCTGGAGCGAGAAAACGACCGGATTGCCGACACAGAAGACCCTGCTGCGCCGACAATAGATACGTATAATGAACAAACACAAAGCACCTCCGAAATCGAAGGTACTGCTATGGATGTCGATTATGACAATCAATTCGACGATTCAGAAAACGACAGCGTCGGAAGCGATATCAGCAACGATTTTTCTTGGTCTGATTACAATCAGAACAAATCGTCACATAACGATGATGATTTTGACTACTTTGAAAAACGTCTCTCCGACAACAAATCCTTTTATCAGCTTTTGGATGAACAAATCGACCTTCATTTTACCAAACGCAAAGACAAACTCATCGCCCGCCTCCTCAGCGAACAATTGGATGATGCCGGATATTATCGCGGAGATACGGCACAACTGGCATCCCGACTAAATACTGAGGAAAGCGCTGTCCGTTCGATCCTAAAAAAAATGAAAGGATTTGAACCGTCCGGCATTTTTGCAGAAAATCTGGCCGAATGTCTGGAAATTCAGCTGCGGGATCTCAATCGCCTTGATCCCGTCATTTCTTGTCTGTTGCAAAACTTAAATTTGCTCGCCGAACGCAAATTCAAAGAGTTAAAAAAACTTTGCAATTGTGATGATGAAGATTTAGCAAGCATGATTACCGACATTAAAGCCCTTAACCCCAAACCTGCCGCCGAATGGCATTTGGACAATCCCTCTTACATCATTCCTGATGTTTACGTCCGTCGCAACAAAGATGAAAGCTATCGGGTAGAGCTCAACACATTGTCTCTTCCGCGCGTCTTAATCAATCGTAGCTACTTTAGCGAAATCAGCCACACCTCCGCCAAAAACAAAGAAGCAAAACGCTACTTAAAAGAAAACATGACGCATGCCAACTTTATTATAAAATCGCTTCACCAACGAGCGACCACCATCCTGCGTGTCAGTGAAGAAATCGTTCGCCGCCAGCGCGACTTTTTCGAACACGGAATCAATCATCTCAAACCAATGAGCCTAAAAGACGTTGCGTACGCTCTGGAGATGCACGAAAGCACCGTCAGCAGAGTTACCGCCCGCAAATACATGCAAACACCTCGCGGCCTGTTTGAATTAAAATACTTCTTCTCTGCCGCGGCCGGAACCTATACCGGCAATGAAGAAACGTCAACCTTAAGCATCAAAAACCGCATCCGCCAGTTAATAGATGCGGAAACCCCGCAAGAAATATTATCTGATGACAAACTGGTTGAACTACTGGCTCGCGAAGGTATTAAAATTGCCCGCCGAACAGTTGCCAAATACCGTGAGGCGCAAAATATTCCGACCTCCGCTCAACGAAAACGCCAAAAACGTCCGGTTCTTTAGCCCCCGACACCCCACTCTGCTAAGAATTTATATTGACTTTTCGCTTATTTTGGTATTATCTCACTTTACAGATTGCAAAGAAATCTAAAAAGTACTATGATATTTTTTGTAAAACGTATTAATTTATCGAAGGAAGAATCATGAAAATTACATTATCTGGTAATCAAGTTGATATTGGAGACAGACTCCGTAAACATGTTGAAGAAAATGTTTTAAACGCTGTAAACAAATATTTCCCGGCTCCTGTCAGCTGCAGTGTTTCTTTCACTAAAGAAGGCGATGATTTCAGCGCCGAAGTTACCGTTCATCCTGCCAAAAACATTATCTTAAAAGGCAGTGGTGTCGCCGGTGATCCCTATTCCGCATTTGACGCCGCCAATGAACACATTGCAACTCGTTTACGCCGTCACAAAACCAAGTTAAATGACCACAAAGGCAAAACAGGTTTGGCAGAAGTTGCTAACGAAGCTGTTTTCTCTCTGAACGAAGAAGCCGAAGAAATTGACATTGACGATGCTCCGTTGACAATTGCCGAGCTGGAAGCAAACATCCCTGTTTGTACAGTTTCCGAAGCCGTTATGTTCATGGATTTGAACAATGAAAGCGCTCTGATGTTCAAAAACAGCGCCAATGGCCAGTTCAACATGGTTTACCGCCGCAAAGACGGAAACATCGGTTGGGTTGAACCCAAAGCATAAATTGGTCTTAATAACACAAGGTTTCTGACTTATGAATATTTCGGATATAATGACCGAGAAAAGTGTTTTCGTCGGCATTAAAGCAAACAGCAAGCGTGATCTTTTGCAAGAAATATCCGCTCAGGCTGCTCAAGCGCTGAACATGGATGAAAGAACCGTTTTTGAAACTCTTTTGGAACGCGAAAATTTAGGGTCTACCGGTTTTGGTAACGGAACCGCTTTGCCCCATGGTCGCTTCGAAAATCTAAAAGAAGTTCACGCTTTATTATTCCGTTTGGCTACTCCGGTGGAATTTGACGCCATTGACGGCAAACCCGTTGATTTGGTCTTTGTGCTGCTCTCTCCGGAGGACAGCGGCGCTGATCATTTGACAGCACTTGCCAAATTGTCCCGTATTCTGAAAGATGAGGCTCTTTGCGCAAAACTCAGACAAATGTCAGATAAAACCGACATATATGCTTTGTTAAACAACGAAGATTAAAAAAAATACCCCGCTTCATAGCGGGGTTATTTTTTAATGCACACTGCATGGTTCCAAATCATTTTGCCGAGCAACGATAAAAGCAAAATCACGATTGTCAGTAGCAGCTATTTTTTCACCTTCGGCATCACATATCAGCCACATTTGCCGCCCCTCACACATGTCTTGCTTAATAAAGGCGACATTCTCATCATTCCAGCCGCCCAACTCCGAAAAACAATCAAATACGTCCTGTAGTCCCAACTTTTCTGACATTTCTATTCTCTCTATTTATAATTTAGCAACATTTTAATAATATAATATGAAGTAATAATAAAAGTTCATCTGAGGATTTCCGGTATGTTTATCAGCTTAAACAAAAAGATCATTTACAGCATCACTATCTTCTTTTTCATAACATCCATAATCTTCGTATCTACATTTTATATGATATATGGAAACAAAATTCAAGAAGAGCAGCTCATAAATATTCAAAGAAATCAACAATACATCAATTTATTGTATAAAAATGTAACTTTAAACAAAGAACTCCGCCATATTTTAGAGCAAAACAAACACCTCAAGATATCAAATCAGGGAATTCTCGACAATCTATCTCTGCAATCAGAAGAAAATCAGGAAAACCTGCTGAAAAACGAACAAAAACGCATTGCGGAAATCAACGAAAGCTATGACAAGCGCTACAACGCCATTGGTGAAAGTATAAAAATATTCGGCATCAGTTCCATTTTGATTATACTCTCCATTATCCTGCTGACCTACTTGCTCGCCAATTGGATTTTAAATCCGATTAATCAAATCTCCCAAACGGCCAAACAAGTTTCAGAAGGCAACCTGAACATCCGCATTCCCAAAAACAAACAACCGATGTTCACTGACGAGCTTGATATCCTGATAACCATTTTCAATCAAATGTTGGACAATCTTCAGCACTATATTTCAGAGATAAAAAAACAAGAACATTTTCTGCAAGCCTTGGTTGACAGTATTCCCGACGGCATCCGTGTCATCGATAAAAACTACAATATTTTTCTGGCCAATAAAGCCTACCACAAACAAGTTGGAAATATCGGAAAAAAATGCCGCAAATGTTACAACGCCTCTCACAAACGAAAAGAGCCGTGTGATATTTCCAGCATACATTGCCCCTTGCACGAAATTCTGAACAATCAACGCAGCAACATTAAGGTAATCCAACAATTTGCCTGCCATCCGGAAAAACACCTCTCAATTAACGCGGCTCCCATACAGTACGATGGTGAAAACCTTTATATTGTCGAATCAATCCGTGACCTAAGCGAAGACATCAACTTTTCTCACCAGCAAAAACTGTCGTCTCTGGGCTTTTTATCCACCTCCATCGCCCATGAAATAAAAAATCATCTCGGAGCTCTGCGAATGATTTTGGAACGACTGCTGGATAAACACTATTCCGATATTCCTGATGACAATGAAGAAAAACAACAACTGCTACTCATCTACAATGAATTGATAAGCAGTATCGCAGTTCCGGAACGCCTATTAAAACTAAGTCGCACCAACGAAAACGCCATTCAAGATGTCAATTGCGGAGATGCCATTACCGATATTTTGAGTCTGCTTGACTTTGAAGCAAAAAGCAAAGGGATCAACATCAACTTCCAGCCTCCGGAAACACCTTGCCTGATATCCGGAAACGAAGCTGATTTCAAGATGGCGGCCATCAATTTAACTCTAAACGCAATCAAAGCAATGGATGCCAACGGCACTCTTACAATCAAAATTGAAAAGAAAGCTCAAACCGTCAACATCAGCTTTTCCGACACCGGAATTGGCATTCCTCCTGAAAACATTAACCGTATTTTCGAACCGTTTTTCTCTGACGGTCGCGAAAACCGCCAGAAAGGAAACGGATTGGGCTTATCCATAACAAAAACCATTGTTGAAAACTTCGGCGGCTCAATCAATGTTGAAAGTCGGGTCGGCGTCGGCAGCTGCTTCACCTTGTCCTTCCCGCCAATAAAAAACCTTGCAAAAAAGAAATTATAGGTTTATTAATATCGCAACAGAAATAAAAACGAAGGATTTATAATGAGTAAAGAAGAACTCCTTGAATTAACCGGTGAAGTTATTGAAAAACTTCCCAACGCCATGTTTCGCGTAAAGTTGGAAAACGGTGTTGAAATTCTGGCTCACACAGCCGGAAAAATGCGCAAATTCCGCATTCGCGTTATGGTCGGTGATAAGGTTGATATCGAAATGACCCCATATGACCTGACCAAAGGCCGAATTACTTTCCGCCATAAAGATTAAAACAAGCCTCCGAAAAGGAGGCTTGTTTCATTTCTGACAACCAAAAAGCCCCTCATTTGAAGGGCTTTTTATACTAAACAAACATCGTATCCAACAAATCTCGACAATAAGCTCGCAATTCCGGATCTTCCATCAAACTGAGCTTAAGATTGGCTTTTTCCAAATCCTTGTTTGTACCGCAGTCAAACCGCATCGCATCACAAAGAACACCGGTCAGCTTCATCCCGCGTTCAGCGGCCAACCCCATGGCGTCCGCCAAATTAATCTCACCGTTATTGCCTTTCTTAACTTCCGGTAAAATATCCATAATCGCATTCGGCAAAATATATGGCCCCATGCTCGCATAATTGGAAGGAACTTCTTCCAGCTTTGGTTTTTCAATTTTCCCTTTGGCGTGAACAATGCGACCATCGCGAACGGTACCGATTAAAGCCCCGTAGCGCACCATTTGCTCCCGCGGAAATTCCATAATATTTTCAACCATCCCGCCATATTCGTTATAAACGTCCAGCAACTGCGCCAAAACACCTTTGCCGCGCAAATTAACATAAACATCATCCGGCCACATAACAACAAAATCACGATCACCGACAATTTCTTTTGCCATCAGAATGGCGTGTCCGTTACCTTTTGGCTCCGACTGCTCGGCAAACGAAAACTTCATTCCTTCGGGAATAATATCTTCTACCACTTTCAGCAAATCCAGCTTGTTTTTGCTGCGCAAATGTTCTTCCAACCACGGATATGGTGAGAAATGTGTTTCAAAAAGATGCTTGCAAGATTGATCACTGTAAATAAAGACAATTTCTTTAATACCGATTTCCGCGCAGGCATCAACGGCATATTGAATAATCGGCTTGCTGTGAAGCGTCAAAAAACCTTTGTGCAGGGCTTTTGTTGAGGGTAAATTTCTTGTCGACAAACCGGCAACCGGCAAAATGCAGACTTCTGGTTTTTTAGTCATATCCTAACTCCGAATAATAGGTTATATTATTATAAGTAGATATATAACACAAAAAATCAATTCCTCAAGGTCAATTCTATTTTACCCTCTGTCTTTTAATAACATTCACACCGCCTGACGATGGTTTAGCCGGCTGAACCTTTTTAGCTGCCGGAGCCGAAAAATCCAAAATAGGAAGTTTTCCTTCTTCCGTTGATTTTTCAACTTCCTCAATTTCTTCAATCTCTCTTTTTACCGTAATATTACGACCGGTTTTCTTAACGCTGATACGTCCGGTGTTTTCCTCAACCTTACGCTTGATTTCCTCGTCCCGCAACTTGGTCGCATACTGCTGTTCGGCTTCGGCAACTCGTTCTTCCGCATATGTCTTATACTGTCTGGCACTGTCTTCCATTGCGGCTAAATCGGCGTCAATATCCTTTCGTAAATCGGCCAAACTCTGACCATAGGCCTGAGCCTCCTCAATCGACGCATTCTTTTTCATCGCCTCAAACTTATCCAACAGCGCCTGATTTTGCTCTTCAAGCAACGTTGCCTTATCTTCAAAAAACTGCTGCCATCCGCTTAAATTACCGTCTTCCTCAAGAGTAAACGAAGTTATAATCGCCGCCAATCTTGACTTCAAACTTTCCTTAGTGCTGTTAAAGTCAAAAACCAGCATTTTGGCTCTATTGTACGCCTCAATCAATTTCGTATGATGCTGCGTCATCTTATAGCGCTCTTCATCAAGATAAGCTTTATCCAACGCTTTCCGAAGCTTTTCAACCTCAGCCATCGCCGTCCTGTTTTGCGCTGTCGTCTCCGCAATCAGATTTTCAGAAGCTTCCGTTTCCGAAACCCGGTTGATTATTTCCGCCAACACGGACATTTCATCTCTGATCCGCTTTTCCGTTTTCTTCAATCCGCTCTTCACATCAGGACTTTCCAGTGTTTTTTTCCGAGTTTCAACACTGCGAAGCAAATCGTCACGAACATCGGACAACAACGTCTCCGTAATCGTCAATTGTTCGTTAACCAACCCCTGCAAACGATTTTTCTCGGCGGTCTCTTTGGCTTGAATATCTGAAGCAATTTTATCTTGTCTCATCTGATATAAATCAAACAATGAACTGACGTTAACATCCAATAACGGCGCGTTCATTCCCCCTTTCAGAGAAAAAGAATAACCGGGAAGATACTGAGGTTCATTATACTTGACATTAAAGACCACATTCATATTCCATGCCGGAAGATTCCCGTCTCCAAACAGCTCTATACGTCCTAAACTGTTTTGCAAAACCGTATCGGATAAATTATAATCTCCCTTATTGAAAGAAATCTTTCCGTTAAGCCTTGAATAATCGGTCATCCCCTTTTGCAAATTATCCTTAACAACGGCCATCAACCCTTCAGGAGCCTCTCTTTTCAAGATATCCTCATAAATAGCCTGTAAATTCCAGCCTTTGACCGCACCATTCTCAAAATCAAAAGACAACATTCCGTCCAAATTTGCAGCGATATCATTCCAGCTTCCCGCCTTGGTGTTAAAAGACATCTGCGCGCTCATCGTACCGTTTGTCAAGCCGTATTTGCTTCCGCTTAAAGCCCATCGGCTCACATCAGATTTATCAACCGCCATAGAGCCGCTAAGAACATTGTCGGCCGTATTCAAAGACAAATCACCGCTAACATCGCCATCGCGCAATTTTCCTTTTAAATGACTGACAGAAACATTACCGTTATTGATTGACACCTCGGAAACCATATCCGCCACGACATAATTTTTATATGAAAAATCCGCAACGGAAAACACACCGGTCAAATCAAATGTTTTCAGAACACTAAAATTAAAAGCGTCATTACTCCAAAGCGGCCGGCCCCACAGCTCCGGCGAACTCTCAACCGGCTGTGCCAAAACAACCGTGGAAGAACCGCTTTTCTTAGCGCTCAAAAATCTGTCGAGTTCAAATTTATTGATATTCAAAGTGGTGATAATATTGGGATGCTCATTTCCCTGTTCATATTCCATATCCCCTTTAAATTCATTAAATCCGATATTTGCCTCAATCTGTGTCGCCTTAAAATGCTTTGGCGTTCCTTTGACTTGAGCTTTCAAATCAAACAGCCCCAAGGAAAACGTCGACGGATTATAGTCAACGTTAAATTCCTTTAACATCTTCACAAAATCAGGATGCTTCACCTCTAAAGTTCCGCTATAATCCGTATCATTTGCTGTTTTAACCACCTGCCCCTGATATCTGGTTTCAAGATTTTCAAGCTTATAATAGGCATTCATGGCAAACTTATTTAAATCTCCGGTCACAATGCCTTGCGTTTCAAAATTCTTCAACTGCTTAAAATCAAAATCAGGAACCTTAAAATCAAATTTATTGATTAAAGCGGCAACATCCGCCGTTTTAACATTGTATTTCCAATTTTTAAACACCGGCGTTTTTCCAAAATTGGACAGCATACCGGAATAATCCATTTGAGCGTTGGCAACCGATTGAATGGAGAATTTCTCAACATCAAGTTTCCCATCCAATAAATTAGCCTTAAAATCTATTTTTTCGAACGGCATACTTTCATAAATCGCCAGATTGAGTTTCGTATTAATCTGCATATCCCAATTATTCAAAAAGCCCAATTGAGAAAAACGATACTGCATTCTCTGTGCCCAGCTTTTCTCCCGCTCTTCTTTCGGCAAAGCCTCAACATAATTATCAAAATTGATTGTATCGGCATTCACAATCAACATCATATCGGGTCTTGTCCCGAGTTTAATCCCCGCTTCTCCCGAAAATGAACTTTTATCCATCGTCAAATTAAACGGAGAAACCTGAATTCGCTGCAACGTTCCGGTCAGTTTTGCATTGCCGACCGCCTTACGATACGTTGATGCCACACTGACGGTGGGACGCAAATTTAGCCAATTAAGCGTCTTAAGAAAATCATTGGAATTAAACGAAACATCAACATTATAAAACGGTTCTTCATCAACAGCAAACAACG
>CATGXW010000001.1 GCA_949542085.1 uncultured Alphaproteobacteria bacterium | reverse complement strand
CACCTTTGGAAATTGCCCCGCCAACAATCGACTTCGGCGCATCTTTGGCTACCGGCGCGTCATATTTAGCTGAAGGAATATTATTGGCAGCTCCCAGCCCGTCAGAAGCAATCGGTTTACCCTCCAACATCTTCAAACGAATATCAATATCCTTATTGATAACTTCAACCCTTTTCTGCAATTCTTTCAGTTTGAACTCCAACTCATCCATATGCCCGACAGCAGCGCGCAATGTTTCATCAAACTCGCCCATCTTAACGGCCACATCCTGAGCCGACGCCGGTGTAATACCGCCGTCTTTATCGCGATAAGACTGGCGTTGCAAAACCTGAATATCCTCGCGCAACTTTGCCACTTCACGCGACAAAGAACCAACAGACTGAGCCTGTGCCGCCGTTGACATAAACACGCAACCGACACCCAAAAGAAAGATTTGCGAAAACTTCATAATAACCTCTTCATTCTGAAAAACACATAACTGACTGTACTTTAGATTAAAAAATCCATAATCACAAGCACAAAAAAAACGTATCCCAATCAGGGATACGTTTTTCATTGTAAACCGCAAGAGATTAGTTAGCAGCTTTTACAACTGTAACGGCACGACGGTTTTGAGCCCAAGCAGCTTCGTTGTTGCCCAAAACAGCCGGACGTTCTTTACCGTAAGAAATTACAGAAATTCTGTCAGCGGCAATACCTTGAGAAACCAAGTACTGTTTTACAGCGTTAGCACGGCGTTCACCCAATGCCAAGTTGTATTCTCTTGTACCTCTTTCATCGCAGTAACCTTGAACAACGACGTTAACATTTTCATGTTTTTTCAGCCATTTAACTTGTGTATTCAAAATTTCGGCAGAATCAGCAGAAATAGCAGAGCTATCATAAGCGAAGAAAACTCTGTCTTGAGCATTTTCCATGAAGTCACGAGCTTCGATAGATTCGCATTCGCTACCACCGAACAAGCCACCGTCCATACCTAAGCTGGAACAACCAGACAAAGCTACAACAGCTACAAACAAACTTAAAAGTTTTTTCATTTTATTAATCTCCATATGGGTTAAAAACTTTAATTGTTAAACAACTAATACAGAATTAACTTAACAACAAAAAATAAATTTTCAACAACAAAAAGAGTTAAACATCAAAAAAAAGCGCAAAACCGAAAATTTCAGAAAAACAACTTTCTTAAAATGCTAAAATTCTCATTATCGCAAATTTATCTTCTAAAAATGACATAATCCTCATTTGCTTTTATTAAATAAGACTTTAGTTCAATAAAAAAAGCGCCACCCAAAGGGTAGCGCTCTTAGCAGGCTCAAGGCCTTAGAGAATACGACGGAAATTGCCATCGTTGAGGGAACGGAACCAGTTGTATGTGGTTCGATACACTTCGCACGCCCCTTTTTGATTTGGGATCACCGAAACCATTTCAGGATCAAGAAGCACCAGCGCTCCGTTGTCAAAAGAAACGGCCAACAGTTTCTGTTCACCACCTGGCAAGGAAAGATTGGCAAAACGATATATGCTTTCTTTTTCCTTAATCTTTCCCGTAGCCAGAAAAGAAGTCGACACCTTTCCGCCGAACAACTGAGCAACTCGCTGAAAAGCGTCTTCGCAAACCTTAGCCTGCAGAAACGCATCATCACCAAGCAGAAGTTCCGCCTGCCACACACCGGCCTCATTTCGAGACAACCAGTAAGTGGCTGTGAAGAAGATTGCCTGCTGTCGAGCCGTCAGACGAGTGATAAACTTCGGAGCCTTGACATCGGTCAGACTTTCCAGCCCTACACGATAGCTCATGCCGTCCATCCAGATAACCTTGCCTCCGAAAAGGATACGGATTTCCTCATCAGAATTGAAGCAGAACTGCACAACGGAGTTCTCGGGAAGCTGCTCGGCTTGGCAGAAGAGCTGAAAATCCTCCGAAGAGATAAAATCAGCCAGACGTTCTTCTCGGGTGCGACATCTTTTGAAAGATTTTTTATAGTTCCTTGATGGCTGTTCAATGCGCGGGTTACGACCCACAATTTCAAAAATACTCATAATAAATGCAAATTAGATAATCATCTTAAAAAGATAATACCATTTTTAGACAAAATCGTCAACAAAAAAGTACAGCTAATCATCTTCAAAAGACAAAACCCGCATAACCGTATCATAATCAAATCCGGCACGGGAAAGCGTCGCCATATCTTTAGAACGTCTTTCTTTTCGAATTTCTTCGCTGGGACTGTAAGGACCGATATGTTTTTTACGCGCCAATTTAAGCGCCGCATCAAAAGGATCATAATCCTGCTGCACCAAAAAATCTGAAACAATCGTTTCATCGATTCCTTTTTCACGAAGCTTCCCCTGAATATAGCGCGGAGATTTTCCGGCGGCAATATAGCCTTTGACCTTGATTTCACAATAACGAACATCATCCAGATAACCATAACGCCGAAACTCTTCCAAAAGTTCTTCAATCCACTCAAGAGCCTCATGTCGATCAAAATCTTTATTCTGATAAGCGTAGTCATTAACACGCCGTTGCAAAACCTGCCGTAGATTCGCAACCGAACTTTCAAAACGCTTTAAATAATAAAGGCCGATATTTTTCAATCTCTGTCGAGTTATTTTACGTAATACTTTTGTTTTTTTCCGAGGAGCGTCTTCTTCCAACACTTGAAAATTCCTTAAAACTGGATTATACCCTTCTACAAACTAACATTTTAAAGGATTTTACAACAATGCCCACCCCAAACAACAAAAATTTTGACACCTGTGTGTCCTTTTTTATTGATAACGGCGCCTATCAGGGAAGACTGATTCGTTTTAATCCGTTGCTCGACACCATCCTCGGCAAACATTGCTACCCCAAACCGGTGGCAGCCATCATTGCGGAAAGCAGCGTTTTGGCAGCTATGCTTGCCAGCACGTTGAAGTATGAAGGCCTCTTCACACTGCAAACTCAAAGCAACGGTGCCGTCTCAATGGTCGTTGTCGATGTCACATCCGAGGGAAAAATCCGCGCTTGTGCCCGCTTTGACGAAGAGCACTTGGCTCACAATCAGGAACTACGCAAAACCAGCGGTGAAATTGAAGCCGCTCCGCATCTGATGGGCAAAGGTCACTTGGCATTCACCGTTGATCAGGGACCGGACACGGACCTTTATCAGGGAATTGTCGACCTGCAAGGAAAAAATCTGGCAGAATGTGCCTTGCGCTACTTCAAACAATCCGAACAAATTGATACGGATTTAAAACTCTTTTTACAAGCACCGGAAGGTGAATCAGAAAGCTGGCTCGCCGCCGGAATCATGTTACAAAAAATGCCGGTTAAAGGTGGAAACTCCGAACTGTCCGAAGAAGAACAAGCCGAGGCGTGGAATGAAGCCAAAATCTTTATGGAGAGTTTGACTGCGGATGAAGTCTTCAATGCCGATTTGTCTTCCGCCGATATTTTACACCGCCTTTTCCATGGCAATAAATTGGAAATATCCAAACAAAAAGATTACACTTTCGGCTGCCGTTGCAACCGTGAAAAATTGTTACAGACTTTAGCCACATTCTCGCAAGATGATATCGATGCCATGGTTGAAAACAATAAAATCACGGCAACTTGCCACTTTTGCTCAGAAGAATATGCCTTTGATCGCAGTGAGTTACGCAAGCAATAAGACTTTAACCAGATTTTAATCTATATGTCTTAATGTTAAAGAAGCTCTTTTACAGGGCTTCTTTAGTTTATTTAATATGGAAGACAACAATGAATATGATGAAAAAGTTTTTACCTGTTTTATTCCTTACATTCTTTGCAAGCGGATGTGCTTTATTCCAATCTCAGGATGACAATGCTCAACGATACAACGAACCGCGTTACAATACCGAAGAGCCCATACAGTTAAAAGTCAACAAAATCAACATCATCTCTGAATTTACACCGTCTTTCACCAGACCGAATGTAGAACACCTGTTCCCTGTTTCAATTGAAAAAACAGCCAAACTTTGGGCTCAGGACAGATTAAAAGCCGCTGATTTTTCAAGTGAAAAAAGCGCCGATGTCATCATCAAAGATGCCAGCGTCACCGAAGAACTGGAAGAAAATCCGCAAATTTTCTATAAAGACCGAGTAAAATACCGCGCTACCTTGGTTGTTGTCGTCAAAATCATTGACCCGCGCAACCTTTCTCGCGCCGAAACGGAAGTTCAGGCTTGGAGAGAGCTAATCATTCCGGCCGACACCGATATCGCAGAAAAAGAAAGATATTGGAACGGTATGGTTACCAAACTGTTTGAAGAGTTCAATGCGAAAATGACATCAAACATTCACCAATACTTAAATATGTATGTGATTAATAACGAGTTGGTACCGACTTATTACTAGTTAAAAACACTAGCCGCATGGGCATGACTGCTGAAGTTAAACGTTGGAATTTTAATTTCACTCTGATGCCCGTCGGCTAAAATTTTACAACTTCCGTAAAAAACGGCGTGCGGTGACTTTAACGGAGCCTCAGACGTAAATTCAAAAAACTCCCCCGGTTCAAGCTCCGGCAATTCGCCTTTAAAACCGGCCGACGTATCACTATAAAGATTCCCCTTGTCATCGGTAATATTCCAATTCTTACCAACCAGTTGAATTTTGTGATCTGAATTATTTTCAATACACAGATAATAACCCCACAAATATTTTGCGGCATCAGGAACACTGTCTAACAAAACAGAACGTGCGGAAACGGTAATTCCATCCGTTTGGCTGACTGAACAATCCTCTATACCTGTCATATCTTTGCCTTTGGTTTTATTAATCTTCACGTTAAGAATTAATTAACTTTTTTTGATTCGCAAGGCGATAATGTCTTATCCCCAAACATATCAACAACAAGAACACACCAACGGCAATATTAACGCAAAAAATAAAAGGAGGCCGTTGAGCCTCCTTAAAATCTAAAAAAAATTATCTTATTTTGCCAGCAAGTCCAACAATTTTTGCGTTGCCGCATCTGCTGTAATATTTTCAAAAACAGCGTACTCATTAGCCAAGCGATCAAGAGCTTGTTCATAAATTTGGCGTTCGCTGTAAGACTGCTCCGCTAAATTTTCGCTACGATACAAATCACGGATAACTTCTGCGATAGCCACCGGACTTCCTGAATTAATTTTATTTTCATATTCTTGGGCGCGACGCGACCACATAACCTTCTTAACCCGAGCTTTTCCCTTTAATGTTGTCAAAGCTTCCGTCATTGTGTCGGCACCGGAAATTCTGCGCAGACCGGTCGTTTCCGCCTTAGCCATCGGAATGCGCAATGTCATTTTGTCCTTTGCAAAATTAACAACGATCAATTCAAGCTCCGAACCGGCAACCGTTTGCTTGCTGATATCAGAAACTTTGCCGACCCCGTGAGCAGGATAGACAACATAATCGCCCGAACAAAACGGATTCTTAACTGTAATTTTTTTATTCATTACCAGATTCCCATAAAATAGGTTTATATAGAAAAATCGAAATATTTTTCATAACGACAGGGCAAACATACCACAAAAAAAGGTTTAAATCTAGTCAAAAAATAAATTTTGTCAAAAAAAGATATTTTTTAACTCAATATTAAAAATCACGAGCATATGATAGACAATAAAAACCGGATTTTACGGAAGGATAGTCATGGCCAAAGTATTTTTTCTTTTACTGTCTTTATTTTTAACGTCACAAAATGTTCAAGCCGCTGTCGTCCCCGATTACGCGACCAACAACTACCAAAACCATGAACTCAGTCGCGCTGAAAAAAAATGTTTGGAAGAAGGCTACAAAATCACCTACGCCAATTGTTCTAACCAAACAGCTCCCGCTGACAGATGTCCGCACCATGACGCCTACTATCGGAGCTGCTCACAAGAACAATGGTGCCGCAACAACAATTATAATTTCTTGGCCGAAGACTGCAAACTCCCCCTCTTTCCGGTAAAAATGTGCGCCAACAAATATCCTCTTTACCGCATCTGTCAGGAAAATCAGGTCAAAGCCTGCTCCGAACTCGGATTCGTATCCAAAGACACCTGCAAATTATCCGACAAACGCTGTCCATACAGCCAAGACTACGGTCAGTGTTGCGGCAAATGCGAAGGCTTCGCTTTTCCGTTGGATCAGATTCCTGCCGGCTACATCGCAGACGGAGAAACCTGCACAACTTGCGACGATATCGTTATGACAAACGTCAAACCAGCGTCTTGTGAAGGATATCAAGATTGTCAGTTTGGTCCTTTGTCACCACAGACCCCGTCCTGTCTTCAAGGTCGCAGAACTCTGTATAGCGCCTGCAAAAGCGCGGAAACACTGTGCAAAGAAACCGGATACAATCAAACAGCCTGTGCAGAAACAGAAGATACATTGGATTGCCCTCACCACAGCACTTTCAAAAAATGTGTAACCAACTGTCTCAAACTGGCCAAAAATATTTCACCCGACGCCGACGTTTTTGCCGGCAACGAGACCAATCCTATATTGGATTTAACCAAAACAAAACTACGCAGTCTGAACGGGTTGTCACATCCTGATTGTCAAAACAATCCCCGTCCGGTGATTGAATTAACAATCAACAGTCAAAATATGGAGCATTACCAGAATATTCTTGATCGGGACATTGAAAACATCACCCTAAAACTGAACTTTGAAGAACCGTTGTCTCTTCCGGCAAACGGCAACTTCAAAAATGTCAAAATCATTGCGGCAGGTTCACTGGCGGAATGCCCGTTGCAATCTGAAAAGATATCCGTATCAGGAACAGTCAGCTTCAGCGGCATACCGACACTGTGCAGCAATTTTGATGTCGCCGCGGAATCAAAACTTCTGACAGAAGGCAACATTCGCGGAAACGTAGATTTGGGAAAAGACGCCGCCCTTGGTGTCAAAGGCAGCATCCTCGGTTATCTGAAAAGCGGAAACAACAGTGAAATATTCGTTAAAGGCGACATTCGCTATAACGACCCGTCCAACAATCACCCCGAAGATGCCAGCATCCTTTTCGGCTGTAACAATAAAGTCAAAATCGGAGGCGGCATCTACGCTGACACTTCTGCGGTAATTATCAGACCTTGGACAAAGATAGATGTTGCCAAAATCGAACTGAAATCAATCAGCAACAATCTAAAACTTCCCAATACACTGGGTAGTCTCCACCTGCATAAATACACAAAACTGTTCAGTACTTATGGCAGCGGCGATTCTCAGGTTGTTTTCCCGTTGGTCGAAAATGATGCGACAAACGGTTGCGAAGACAAATACTACATTCACTTGGGATCTTCGGTTGATGCGCAAGAACAAACGACTACTTTGGAACCGACAAATCTGCTGGAAGGAAAATGGACCTGCCGCACATTACCCTATAACCAACAACAGTGCAATTAGGGATTAACATTAGGCGAATAAATCGTCTCTGGTTCTGCGGAATTACCGATAGCTTGGAAATCTTTTACCGGATAAGCCTGCACATCATACACCATTCCGTTGGCTTCCATCAACGTGTTTTGAAAATCCTTGCCCAACTCCTGAGGTGTTTCATTCCCGTTTTCTGAAACGGGTTGAACAACATTATTCACCTTCTCGACAGGAGCTGAACCATCTTGCCCTTGTGTGACGTCATTCACCTGCTGAGGAGAAGAATTGGGAAACTGCAACGGATCCCCCAGAGGATTTGGAGCGCCGTCCGGTTGTTCCACAACATATTCTCCCATGCTTCCGTCGGGTTTCTTTGCCGCTCCAAACACAACCGTCGGTGCCGTGGTGTTTTGCTCTTCGGCAATAACCGAATCAATATTTTTCGCTTTTGCACTACCGTTGACCGCGCATAACGCCCAAACCAAGAATGCCAAATTTCTAAAACCTTCGCCCATATCACCCTCTTCAAAATGTTTATTTTTCTGAGAGATAATCACCTACAAACAAAAAACAAGAAGCAAAAAGAAATTTTAGTAATGTTTCGTTAAAAAAAATGTGCTATACTTATCAATAGACAACAAAAGGAGAAATTCATGTCAACAGGTATCGGTGCAATAGGTCAATATCAGATAGCCATGCAACAAATGCAATTGAGCATGATAAAAAACAACATTGACATGCAAAAACAAGTCATTGACGTTTTGTTAAATCCGGAAAACAGAGCTGTCCCGCCATCAGAAAATCTGGGACAAAACCTTGACATTTCCATCTAGAAACTCAACATAACCACAAACGAAATAGTCAGAACAGCGGCAACCGCAAATTTTGCCACACCTAATACAGATTGAAAAATCATAATCCCCCAATCTAAATTATCGCCGTTGTCCTTATAAACTTTTTTGAAAACAAAAACATACGCTGTCGACAGAATAAGAACCAGCACGTAAAGATGAAAATCCTTAAATGCCGCCTGTATTGCAGCCGCATCCTTTGTTGCCATGCAAAAAACACCAAAAGCAATACCCAGCAGCACCAGAGGATTAAAAATGATTCCCGATGTAAAAAGTGAAATAATACCTTTTATCATGATTCGCTCGAACGTCCCCAGATGCGGCGGCTCAAATATCTGGAATCTGTTTCAAACTGAGACGGCCATACGCAACGTGTCTTTGTTTTTCCGTCTCGAGATATCGGCGACGGAACAATCAGCATCAAATTACCGCGTTTCTTAACCGGAGTATCTTTCTTGCGATACCAGTCAAAGTTCATTTGATTCACCTGCATATTACCTCCTGACACAACCTAAACAATGTTGTATTTTGAAGTTTATCAATTAATTGTAAACAAAAGTTTAACCTTCGGTTTTGAAGTCTACTTTCGAGAAACATACCCCGCCACCTTTTCCAACGGACTCGAGATAACATTGTTTACTTCAGCGGCCAATTCCAAATTATCGGACCAAACCCAAACCTGAATTTTGGGTTCTGTTCCGGACTTTCTAACCAATACTTTCCCATCCTTTCCCAGAAGTTTTTCGCCTTCTTTTATAGCCTCCTGAAATTCCGGTTTATCAAAAGCCTTGGCCATTTTTGCATTATCACTGAACACACTGTCAACCCGCAACCGAGGCATCGGCTGAAAAAGCGGAAAAATATCACTCATTTTTTTATTTGTATTCAGAAGAGCCTGAACAAATAACAAAGCCGTTACCAGACAATCACCTGTTTTAGAATAATCGGAGGCCACCATATGTCCGGATTCCTCTCCGCCGAAAGTAGAGCCCGTTCTTCTCATTTCATCAATAACATAACGCTCCCCGACCGCCGAACGCACACAGGAAATCCCTTTCGCCGCCAAAAATCTATCCAACCCGGGGTTTGACACTATTGTCGCCCCGACGGTAATGGCGCCCAATTCCCCCGTAGCCTTAAAATACTGTCCCAAAAAGGCCAAAATTTGATCACCGTCAATTTTCTTTCCCTTTTCATCACAAACGATAATCCGGTCACCGTCACCATCCGCGGCAATTCCCAAATCGGCAGAATTCTCCCACACTGCGGCACACATCTTTTCAATATGCTGAGACCCGCAGTCTTTATTAATATTCAAACCATCGGGTTCACATGATAAAGCAACGACATCCGCCCCCAATTTCTGAAAAACGGCCGGCATAATTTTAGAAAAGCACCCATTGGCACAATCAACGACAAGTTTTAAGCCCCGAAAAGGATTTCTTCTCTTAACGGCCCGCAAAACGGTCGTAACATAGTCATCAACAACACCAAAGCACGGAACAACACGACCCAGCTTGTCTTTATCGAAATCAAAGCCTCCTTTGGCCACAGCTTTTTCCAAACGGGACGTCACTTTATCGGAAAACTTGTCACCATCCGCCGAAACCAATTTGATACCATTGTCATGATACGGATTATGAGAAGCCGTTATCATAACCGCCATATCCACATCCAGTCGAGGCGTCAATACGGTCAACGCCGGTGTCGGAATAACCCCCAATTGAAGAACATCAACACCCTGCGATGTAAAACCGGCAATCATCGCCGCCTCCAACATATCTCCGGAAATTCTGGTATCCTTAGCAAGGGCCACACGTTTCTTGGTTGTGCAAATTTCCTTTGCCGCAGCCATTGCCAAAGCCATGGCAAAATCAACCGTCATCGGATAAACATTCGCCACACCGCGTACACCGTCAGTACCAAACAAACTATTTTTCATGTCGTCCTCCGCTATTTTATTCAATACGAACAGTTTAAAAGAGAGCTACGTGAATCTCAAGCTAAAATCAAACATATCCGCTATAGTTTCCTTATTAATTTACATTCATACCTATTCATAAATAAAAAATTAACATAGAATAATTAAATTATGACTATATAATAATGACAATTAATAGTCTGACAACAGAGAGGTTAAGATGAAACGCCTGATAGCTTTGTTTTTAGGTTGCGGCATGCTGACGTCAGTTTCCGCCATCGCGCAAGAAACACCGAAAACATATTCCGAAGTCAAACCCGAAAATATTCTCCCCGGCATCAGCAAGGCAATCGGACAATCAGCCCTGCAAAACATAACCGGAGCCGAACAGATTTTCTGTTATCAGATAACCAACAAACCGGAAAACTATAGCGGTTATACCTTGGATGGAATGGCTATCGCCGGATTTTGCGGCATCATCAACCAAGACCTGAAAAACATGGTTATCACAGAACTGTTCTCCAATCCGGACAGTGTGCTATTTGACGAAACAGAAGATTGCATCATCCGCCCAAAAATCATGCTGCGCTTCGTTCGCGGCGTGGACACAACCGATGTCTTGCTGTCTTCACCCTGCCACGCTTTCGCTATCTTTTATGGCGGCCGGATTAATGCTTTTAATGCCAAACCGGCGGCAGCGATAATCGACGCTCTGGTAACACCATTATTAAAAAGCAGGATAGATTTTGCCTCTCCCGCTTTGTTCAATCAACTTTTGCCTGTCGGCATCGCCCAAACGGACGAACAAAAAGAATTGCTCAATCAAAAAAATGCACCAATTCGTAATTGGTTAAAAAAACAAAACGAAGAAGACGCGGCAAAACCCAAAACCGGAGGCTGGAACAAAGTCAACCTCAAACTTCAGGGCAATAAATGAAGCTAAAAATCGCTTACCAAGGTATCGCGGGCGCTTATTCGCACATCGCCTGCAAAAACCTTTTTCCTGATCAAGAATACTTGCCGTTCACCAGCTTTGATGACGCTATGAAAGCTGTACAAGACAAAAAAGTTGATTTGGCAGTCATTCCCGTGGAAAATTCCAATGCCGGACGCGTCAGTGACGTTCACTTTCTGCTCCCCCAAACAAAATTACACATTGTCGGTGAATATTTTTTACGAATTGAACACATGCTTTTAGGGCTTTCCGGAGCAAAACTGGAAACAATAACCTCAGCGTCATCTCATCCGCAAGCTTTAGCGCAATGTTCAAATTTTTTAAAAAAGCACAAAATCACACCGATACAACGAATTGACACCGCGTTGTCTTGTCAGGACATCAAACAAGAGCAAAACACCGATAAAGCGGCAATTGCCTCTCGTCTGGCCGCGGAAATATACGGACTGAAAATTCTGCAGGAAAATATCGAAAACGCAACAAACAACACCACGCGTTTTCTGATAATGTCTCCGACGGATTTATTGCCGGAAGACGACGGATCGACCTATATCACCTCATTTATCTTTAAGGCGAAAAACATACCGGCCGCACTTTATAAAGCCTTGGGAGGCTTTGCAACCAATAACATAAACATCACAAAACTGGAAAGTTATCTGCTTGACGGACGCTTTGTATCCGCGCAATTCTATGTGGAAATAGAATCTCACCCCCAAAGACAAAGCTTCAAAAATGCATTTAAAGAACTACAATTTTTCTCTGACGAAATTCATATCTTGGGAACCTATCAGGCTCACCCTTACCGTTACCGGAAATAAACTATGATGCGATTCTGTCGATAGACTCATCAATCAGTTTATCTTGCTCTTTTTCCGTCAATCCGTCTGTCAAAACCTTCTTCACAACCCGAATAGTCAGTGCTGCAGCCATAGAAGAAATTTCCTGAACAGCCTTATCCTGAGCTGCAGCAATTCGCTCTTTGGCGTCTTTTTCTTTCATGGCCATGTCTTTTTCAAGCTTAGCCATATTTTCTTTCTTCATAAAATTAATTTCTTTTTCGGAACGATTAAGAATTTCCTGAGCTTCTTGTTCCGCTTCACGATATTTTTTCTCATATTGCGCTAAAAGCTTCTGAGCATCTTCCTTTAAGGTTGCCGCCTCGGAAATACGATTGGCAATTGTTTCGCCACGCTTTTTCAACAGAGAATACATAATTTTTCCAATCGGACGAGCCAATCCGACCACAACCAAAACAAACGACATGGCCACCCAAAACTCGGCGCTTTGATAAAAAACCTCGCCATGTCCGCTCAATTCGTGCGCGGTTGTTTCAATAACATCAGCCACACTTCCGGCCGCATTCAAAACAGCATCCTGCGTTGCGTCAATAATCTCCTTGCCGGGAACATTTTCTTCTATAGCCATAATCTATTCCTTTACAGAAACGTCGATGGCCTTACGAATTTGCGCTTCACTAACTTTCAGGCCCAATTTTTTAATCACATCCATTGCCAATTCGGCAGACATTTCTTCAACTTGCTTCAAGGCTTTTTGCTTGCCTTGCGCAATTTTTTGCTCACCTTCTTTAATCTGATTAGCCAGCTCCGCAGACAAATCCGCTTGCTTGCACTCCATCAAATTTTTCAAATCTTGCTGCGTCTTCAACAAAGACTGATTTGCCTCGCTGGTGGCTTTTTGCAAAGCTTCCTGATATTTCTCAAGAGACTTCTCCGCTTTTTCCTTAATTTCCGCAGCTTTTTGCAAATAGTCGTCAATTTTTTCCTTGCGCAGATTTATCATCTCCGCAATCCGCGGGATAATAATCTTTCTCATCAAAAACAGCATTGTAAAAAAACAAATGCTAAGCCAGAAAAGCTGAGACGGAAAAACGCTAAAATCCAATTGTGGCATAAAAAAACTCCTAGAAATACCAACAACCGAGACGGACGGAGCAAAGCCCCGTCCCCCGATTTAATGAAAGGTTTAGTTGCCAGTCAGCATAACCAAAGCAATAACCAAAGCATACAAAGCAATAGCTTCGACGGCGGCAAATCCGGCCCAGCCGTAGATATCAACGTCTTTTTTAACCTGAGGATTACGGCCAACTGTAGAAATAATAGTTGTCCAAACTTGTGTAACACCCCAAGCTGCAACAGTCATTGACAAAGCGCACATACCGGCGCCAACATAAGCTAATGGTTCCATTTGAGTTCCTTTCTAAAAAATAAATAAAACTTTCAACACAATAATTATGTCTTAAACCCTAAAAATTTATTAAGCCGACGGCTGGTTTTTAGTGTTCATGCAAAGCGTCACCCAAATAAATACAGCTCAACACCGTATAAATAAACGCTTGCAATAAGGCTATAAAAATTTCAAAACAAACAATACAACTGTTAAACACCACCGGAACAACACCGGCCACGCCTAAAGCGACAACAAATCCGGCAATAATCTTCAACATAATATGACCGACTGTCATATTGGCAACCAAACGCACTGTCAGGCTGAACGGTTTGGAAAGAAAAGAAATCATCTCAATCGGCACAATAAGCGGAGCCAGCGCAAAGGGAATGCCTTTCGGCAAAAATGTCCGCAACCAACGAATTTTCTTCTTCTTAATGCCGATGACAATGTTAAAACACAACGCAATCAAAGATAAACTGCCAACGGCGGTCAAATGAGACGTAAATGTAAACGCGTATGGAAACAACCCCAACAAATTACCAAAGGCGACAAACAAAAACAAAGTAAAAATAAAAGAAAAATACCGCAGTCCTTCAACACCGACGTTTTCTTTTAACAGTCCGGCGATAAACTCGTATATGCTTTCAGGAATAGACTGCGCGACCGATGGAACGATGCTCCGTTTTTGCAGACACAATCTCAACAGCAGAAACGACACCACGACAGCCAACACCATAAAGAGGGAAGAATTTGTAAAAGAGATATCGACACCCCCGACTTCAATAGGGATAATCGGCTTGATAACAAATTGCTCCATAGGGCTTGACACGTCACTTACTCCTTATTTTTTTCCGTCTCGTTTTTAACAAAACGATAAACATTCAAAATACCGGCGGCACCGCCTAAAAACAAAAAAACAACCATCAGCCAAGGTTTGGTATCAAATATGGTATCCAGAAAATACCCCACGGCCGTGCCCACCAGCACACCGGACAGCAATTCCGTCCCAACTCTGAACCCCGTTCGAGAAGCATAAGAAAACTCAGTTTCCTTTTTGTGCTTCCGAAAGGCGGCCTCCTTAGCTTTCAGTCCATTAATCCGTTTATCCAACTCTTTAATGTCGTCAGGTATTTTCGTCATAATAAACCTTTACTAAAAACATACACTATAACTGAGTTATTAAATAAATCCTAATTTTTGAAGTCTTAAGATTTTTTTTGCGCGCTATCATCTTCAACATCGTCAAAAATACCGCCTGTCAGCAAATCTTCTAAATAATCTTCGCTTACGGTACCGGAAATCAACTCTCTTTTTCCGTCAAAAGACACGATAAAAGAAGGCGTCCCCTGAATTCCCAACTGGGTCATTCCGTTCTGACGATTCTCCAAAATCTTCTGAGCCGTATCGTCATTATGCAGACATTTATCAGCCTGCTCGGCACCCACGCCGCTCAGCGCCGCGTATTGTTTAAGAACTTTTTGCGGGTTATGAGCAAAACTCCAATCGCGCTGCTTCTTAAACAGCACTTCAGCGAAAGCAAAATATTGCTCCGGAGCGACACATTCAGCCAAAAGAGCGGCATCCATCGACGCCTTGTCTATCGGAAACGGCACGAAAACGACCCGAACCTCGCCTGATTCCACATATTTTTGAATAATGGACGGCAAAGTGTTCAAATGAAAATCAGCGCAATGAGAACAGCCGAAAGAAGAATATTCATAAATCGTAACCGGAGCGTTAGCCTTACCCAAAACATGCTCTTCCGGCAAAATCAAATCAGAGGGAATCCCCCTTGGCATCACACTGTCTTGAGCATATGCGCTTTGCGCCAAAACAATCTGCCCGTTACCGTCAATAATAAAGCCTTTTGCAGACAAATACATACCGGCGGAAATAAGGTAAACAACAATTAACGCCACAACTGAACTGAGATTTTTTATAATATCTTCAAACTTCATCTTTATTTTTCTCTCTTTTAACTTGACCTAAAACACAACACCCCAACCGATACAAAACATCTTGCAGCTCAGTGTTTTGGACATCTTCACTTAGTTGTTTAATATAAATTTCTTCTTCCGCGGTTACAAGAGTTTTTTGCACTCTTTCACATTTATCTCCCGCCGCCTCGTTAAATTTAAAATTGTTATTTTGCAAAATCTTCGTTCTGGCAATTGCCGCATACCCGAAATAAGCGTTAACTTTTTCAACGATAAATTTTTCCCGATGTTGCAACTCCAAAGCAAAACCGCCGGACGGAACCTCTATTGATAAAACGCCGTTATTTTTCTCTCCCCGCCGAAAATCTATTTTCAAAGGCATTGAATACTCAGCCAAATCATCACCGACAATTTCCCGCCAATGAAGAGCGATGTCAGCACCGACAAACCCCTTCGCTCCCAAAAGATGCCGCGCGAAAGGCATAAGCGTCCGCCCCAACATCGTCAGATCTCCGGTTCCCCGTCTTTTTTCAGGTATTTTCTCATCACTGTCACTCATGCCGACAAATTAACAAACTCTATCAACAAGGGCAAGCCTTTTATTGACTATTAAACGCACTTGCCTATAATTTGCGACAAAGGAGATTGAAACACTTATGGATTGGGCGCACGTCATACAAGCTTTTTTATCGCTGATTTTTGTTATCGGCCTGCTGTTTTTATCCCTCTGGTCATTCAAATGTCTTGAGGAAAAAGGCCTTAAGAACCGCTTTATGAAAAAGTTGAAAACGACTTCCCGCCTGAACATCATTGAATACAAGAGAATAGACGGCAAAAACGCCCTGATTTTATTCAGTTGCGATTCTCAAAATTTCGCCGCCCTTCTCGGCCCCTCCGAAAACACTCTCATCCCCTTGGAACAACAAAAGGCAAATAACGATGAAGCATAAGTTTTTTGTAATCGCTCTTGCCCTGCTTTTCGCAGGCTTATTTCCCGAAAACGCCTTGTCGCAAAGCCTGACCCTTAATGTCGCCGACACACCTGACGGTTCTGCCGCCGCCCGAATTTTTAGCGTCTTTATGATTATCACGGTCCTGTCTCTGGCGCCGTCAATCCTGATTATGACCACATCATTTATCCGCATCAGCGTTGTTTTTTCAATCACTCGCAGTGCCTTGGCAACCAACGCGACCCCACCCAACATGGTGCTGGTTTCCCTCGCCCTGTTTATGACATTTTTCGTCATGAGCCCCACTCTTGAACGCTCGTGGAACGAAGGCATCAAGCCCATGATTGACGACAAGATAGAAATCATGGAAGGACTGGAAAAAGCGTCCGACCCGTTAAAAGACTTCATGGTAAAAAACACCAGAGAAAAAGATTTGTTGCTGTTTACCGATTTGGCCGGAGAAAAACCGGCGACAGAAGTTAGCGAGACACCGTTTAAAATTGCCGTCCCCGCATTCATGATAAGCGAATTGCGCCGCGCGTTCGAAATCGGATTTCTTATCTATGTCCCGTTTCTGATCATAGATATGGTTATCGCGTCAGTTCTCATGTCCATGGGTATGATGATGCTCCCCCCGACCGTTCTCGCCCTGCCGTTCAAAATCATCTTCTTTGTTTTGGTCGACGGCTGGTACCTTTTAGCCGGTTCATTGATAAACAGCTTCAAATAAAACGACTTTCCATTTAATAACTGATAAATTTGCGTTTATTTCTAAAAATAATGCTGTAAAATAAGGAAAACAAATCAATTTAGGGAAGCTGAAAAGTTATGGCAAATCCGGACAATGATTTTGACAGTGAAGAAAACGAAAAAGACGCAGAAGCAGTAAACCGTAAAAAAGTTCTGTTATATCTGGTGCCTGTTTTGGTTGTTATCGGCCTCGCTGTCGGCTTGCACTATATTTTCAACAAAGACCACGGAAACAACATAAATTACAGCGTCGTTTCCAACACCTCCGATGAAAACGGTGACGAAGCCGGCGTTACGGTCTTTTACGACTTGCCGGAAATCAATGCTCGATTAAAATCTCGGGAAAAAGGTTCTGTCGCAACAATGAAAATCACCTTGGAATTATCCAATGTGGAAGACGCCAAACAAGTTGAAGCGCTCCTGCCCAGAATTAACGACGCCGTTCTTTCTCACACCATTGAGTTAACCGAGGAAGAAATCTCCGGCGCCAGCGGATTATATTGGTTAAAAGAAGAACTTCTTTATCGGATAAACCTGTTGATAGCTCCCATTCGGGTAAACAATATAAATTTTAAAAATTTTGAAATTCAGGCTGCGGCAAAATAAGTAAAGGACTTTAAAGTGGCGGAAGAAAAGACACAAACAAAAAATGAAAGCTGGGCTGATTCGATTGAAATCAGAGAAAACGCAGACGCGTCATTAAGCGATGCGGAGATCGCCGATGCCAAAATTCTCAATCAGGAAGAAATTGACAGCCTGTTGGGATACACTAACGATGACGAAGACGGTGATGAAATAAAAGACATGAAAACAGGTGTGCGCGCCATCCTCAATTCGTCTATGGTGTCTTACGAACGCTTGCCGATGCTGGAAATTGTCTTTGACCGCCTGATACGCCTGATGGCAACATCTTTACGTAACTACACTCAGGACAACGTCGAAGTCTCTCTGGACAGCATTGAATCCATGCGTTTTGGCGAATACATCGATTCTCTAACCCTGCCAACCCTGCTTAACGTTTTCAAAGCGGAAGAATGGGACAACTACGGTCTTATGTCGTTAGACAGCTCCCTGATATACTCGATGGTAGATGTCTTACTCGGCGGACGCCGTGGAACCGCGGCCATGAGAATTGAAGGTCGCCCGTACACGACCATTGAGCTCAACATTGTCAAAGAAATGATACAGCTGATTTTGTCAGACTTATCGACCGCCTTTGACCCGATCACATCAGTCAATTTTGTTTTTGACCGCTTGGAAACCAATCCGCGTTTTGCCACAATCTCGCGCCTTTCCAACGCTGTTATCGTGGCGCACCTCCGTGTTGACATGGAAGACCGCGGCGGAAAAATCGATTTGATGATTCCCTATGCCACATTGGAACCTGTTCGCGAATTATTACTACAAATGTTTATGGGCGAACGTTTTGGCCGAGACACAATTTGGGAAAACCACCTAATGTCACAACTGTGGGATACCGATGTTGAAATTCAGGCTGTATTAAAAGAAACATCAATAAAAATCGGCGAACTGTCGTCGTGGAAAAAAGGCTCATTTCTGCCTTTGGACATTACTCCGCAAGAAAAAGTAAATATTGTCTGCGGAGATGTCCCGCTTCTGGAAGGATCCATGGGCAGAAAATCGGATCATATCGTCATTAAAGTCGAAGGAAAGGCTGAAAAAAATGGATAGCTTGGAACTTCTGATAAATTTAGCCATCATCATTTTGCTCGTTCCGATGATTGTTTATGCCTATCGCTTAAATAAAAATCTTGAAGTGTTACGACAAAATCAAAACAGCCTGTCAAAGTTGGTTGAAGCTCTGAACGAGGCGACGTTTAAGGCTGAAAACAGCATCCCCAAGTTAAAATCGGCGACCGAACATTCGTCAGAAAACCTCAAAGAAGTTGTCGACAGCGCCAAAGAATTAAAAGACGACTTATTATTCATTAACGAACGTGCCGACAGTCTTGCCGACCGTTTGGAACAAGTTATCAGTGATGGCAGACAAATCAAAACGCCGGCTCAACCATCGGCTTCCGCCAAAGCGGCCAAAGACATTCCGGCATTTGACATCGCCGATTCCCGTTCAGAAGCGGAAATAGAATTATTAAAAGCGTTGCGCTCAATCAAATAACAGAGAACAAGAATGAATCAAAAAATTAAAATACGCATTTTGCCAATATTCATTTTTCTGGCTTTTTTGACTCTGACAGTCAAAATAAACAATATTTTTGACCTCTACAATCATCCGGAGCGCACTAAATCCGTCCATGTCACAACCTCACAGGCTTTGGCGGCGGATCAACCGTCATCAAAAACAAACGAACTGGTGAAAGTTTTAAACAGCAGTCCCTCTCAAAGCTCATCAACCACCTCCAAACAGGAAAATGCGTTTACTCAATCCGAAATCCTGATTTTGCAAGAACTGGCCGAACGCAGAGAAGCTTTAGACAAACGTTCAAGTGAAATAGATAAAAGAGCGACCCAGCTAAAAATTGCCGAAGAAGAAATTGACAAGAAATTGGAACAACTGAAAATCTATGAACAAAAACTGGAAAAACTGTTACAAAAATACAACCAGAAAGAACAAGAAAATATTGTTGCGCTGATTAAGCTCTATACATCAATGAAACCCAAAGACGCCGCTCGTTTGTTCAACACATTGGACATGGACATCACCGTAGCCTTGCTGAGGGGCATGAAACCCTCCAACGCTTCCGCCATTTTATCACAAATGGATTCGGCCAAAGCGAGAACCGTAACATCAGAACTTATCGGAAATAACATTAAGTAAAAAACACCGTGAAAAAACTGTTTCGACATATCTGCTTATTACCAACGCTTACCTTTCTTTTAGGACAAAGCGCAGATGTCGTTGCCGCGCAGCCGAACAACAAAACCATTGTGGTTAATGACCTAAAAGCGCCTGTTGTCAGAACGGCGAAACAAACGTTGCAAAGAAAAACTCCGTTGGGAACACCTCAGCTGAAAAAAGCCCCCT